>JBJTIQ010000157.1:0-3326 GCA_046095085.1 Actinomycetota bacterium
GCAACCGCCGCGTGGAGTTGCGACCCTTCACCGGGGATGGAGCCTAGGCTCGCGACCCGCTAGCCTCGACTCATGGCGCGAGGATCATGGGGTCAGAGCAAGCTGCTCACGCAGAAGTCCTGGGCGATCATCAAGGACAACCGCTACCTCCTCTTCTTTCCCGTCCTCGGCTTCCTGCTCAGCCTGATTCCCCTCGCTATCTTCTGGGTGCCCGCCGGCTACCTGGCGCTCAACAACCAAAACGTCGCCGCCATCGTGCTGGCGATCATCGGCATCTTCGCCAACCAGATCGTCATCTCGATCGCCAGCGGGGGCCTGGTCGCCTCTGCCGACGAGGAGCTCTCGGGAGGCCGTAGTTCGATTGGGCACGGGATCGGCCGCGCGCTGGCCCGCATTCTCCCACTCATCGGCTGGGCGCTCATCTCGACCGTGGTCAACGTCATCGTAGGTTTCATCAGGGGCCAGGGCAACGGCGCCGCCGATGCCCTGCGCAATCTCGCCGCGGCCGGCATCCTCGCGATGTGGCAGATCGTCACATTCTTCGTGCTCCCTTTCATCGTCCTCGATGGACGTGGACCGGTCGCGGCGATCAAGGAGTCATTCGCGCTCTTCAAGGCCAAGTGGGGCGTGCAAATCTTCGGCGGCGTCCGCATCGGCGGCATCATCGGCCTGGTCACGATCCTGCCCGGGATCCTGCTCGTGGTCCTTGGCTTCGTAGCCGCGATCACCGACTCCGTGGGCCTCATCGCTTTAGGCGTCGCCCTGATCGTCATCGGCATCCTGCTCTTCATGGTCGGGGCCCTGCTCATCTCCACGATGAAGGGGATCTTCTCCGTCGTGCTGTTCCGCTACGCCAAGGACGGCGCCATCGAGGGCGGATTCACCGAGCCCGAGCTCGCCGGTGCGATCCGCACGACGCGCTAGCCCTATCCGTCGCACTGATCACAAGCGCCTCACACTCCCCTCACTTATCGAATTGTCGGTAAACCTTCGGGCAACGCGCCCTGAACCGTAGGCTGCGTCCGGCACGTTGATCTGACGGTTCGCAGTCCCATCGCGCACCGCCTTCCCCCTGAGCGACATGCCTCCGTCCCGACAATCGGAGGTACGCATGTCCACGACGACCGAAACGCCGCAGGTGTCGGCGTTCGATCGCTGGTTCTCCCTCACCGCTCGCCGATCGACCTACGGTCGAGAGATCCGTGGCGGCGTAGTGACGTTCTTCACGATGGCCTACATCGTCGTGCTCAACCCGCTCATCATCGGCACTGCCAAGGACATGAACGGGCTCTACGTCGGGGGGACCGACGACATCGTCAAGGCCATAACGATGGTCTCGGCCGCCACGGCGCTGGTTGCTGGCGTCATGACGATCCTCATGGGGGCGATCGGCAGATTCCCCATGGCCATCGCCGCAGGCCTAGGCCTCAACGGTTTCGTGGCCTTTACCCTCGCCCCCCAGATGACGTGGGCCGATGCCATGGGCCTGGTCGTGCTGGAGGGCATCCTGATCCTGCTGCTCGTCATCACCGGTTTCCGGGCGGCGGTATTCAAGGCGGTGCCCGAATACCTCAAGTACTCCATCGGCGTCGGCATCGGGCTCTTCATCACGCTCATCGGCCTCGTGGATGCAGGGATCGTGCGTTCCGGCGTACCGCTGATCTCGTTTGGCGTGTTCGGTGAACTCCGGGGCTGGCCCATGCTCACGTTCGTCCTCGGGCTCATCATCACGATCGTGCTCGTCGTTCGCAAAGTACGTGGCGCGATCCTCATCGGAATCCTCGCCACCACGATCATCGCCATCATCATGGAAACGGTCTTCAAGATCGGCCCCAAGACCGGCGCGGATGGCTCCCTTGCCAATCCCACGGGATGGGGACTCAACGTGCCGGCGGTGCCGACGACGTGGGTGCAGGCCACGGACCTTGGTCTTCTAGGGCAGTTCAACCTCTTCGGCTCGTTCCAGATCATCGGCGTCGTCGCAGCGCTGCTCGCCATCTTCTCCCTGATGCTCAGCGACTTCTTCGACACGATGGGCACCGCCTTCGGTCTCGCCACTGAAGCCGACCTGGTCGACAAGGACGGGGAGATTCCGCACTTCCAGAGCATCCTCGTCGTGGACTCGCTTGCGGCCGCCGCCGGCGGTGCAGCCTCCGTCTCGACCAACACCTCCTATATCGAGTCGGCCTCGGGCATCGGCGATGGTGCACGCACGGGCATCGCCAGCCTGGTGACGGGCGCGCTTTTCCTGGTGGCGATGCTCATCTCCCCCATCGTCACCGTCATCCCCTACGAGGCTGCCGCCCCGGCTCTTGTCGTAGTGGGTGCGCTGATGATGATGCAGATTCGCCACATCGACTTCAGCGACCTGGCGATAGGCATTCCCGCCTTCCTGACGATCGTCCTCATGCCGTTTACGTATTCGATCACCAACGGCATCGGTGCGGGCTTCGTCGCCTACTGCATCATCAAGATCTTCACGGGCAAGGCGCGCGAGGTGAACTGGTTGATGTGGGTGATTTCAGCCGCCTTTGTCGTCTACTTCGCCATCTACCCCATCAAGTTGCTAGCGGGCGGCGGCTAGCCTGAAGCGGTGATGGGGCGACCGTGGCGCTGACTCGCTACGCGCCGACTCCGAGCGGGTTCCTCCATGCTGGCAATATTGCCAACCTGGAGCAGACCGCCGAGTTGGCTCGGCAGTTTGGCGCCACGGTCGCTTTGCGTATCGACGATGCTGATGCGACTCGCTACCGACGCGAATACGTCGACGATGTTTTCCGAGTGCTGGCGGTGCACGAACTCGACTGGGACTTGGGCCCCCGCGACACTGACGACTTCGAGGCCAACTTCTCCCAGCGCCGCAAGACGGAGTACTACCGGGAAGTGCTGCTGGATTCGGGCCTTACGACGTACGCATGCACGTGCTCGCGGTCCACCCAGCGAGCCACACCCACGGGGGGCTGCACCGCCGGCTGCCGAGGGTCAGGTCACGAGTGGCGACCCGCAGACACCGCCCTGCGCGTGGCGGTGCCCCCGGGCACGACCATCGACGTGTCCGGCACGGCCGTGCGCCTGGATCTGGAGATGGGCGACTTCATCGTCTGGCGGCGAGATGACCTGCCCGCCTATCAGTTGGTGTCTGTCGTAGAAGACCGCGACCTCGGCACGACGCACATCGTCCGCGGGGCCGACCTGCTGGCGTCGTCTGCCGCGCAGATCTTCCTCGCGCGGGCCCTGGGTGCCGACAACGTCATCACCGCGACCTACGTGCATCATGACCTCGTGCTCGACGCCGAGGGCCGCAAGCTCTCCAAGTCGACGATGAG
>JBJTIQ010000158.1:0-3394 GCA_046095085.1 Actinomycetota bacterium
CGAGGTCATCTCCCCCGATCGTGCCCGCGAGCTCTGGCCGCACCTGGAGACGGCCGACCTCGAGGGGGCCATCTGGCTGCCCCGCGACGGCACCGTCAATCCCGCCGACGTCACCCAGGCCATGGCGCGCATGCGCGCACCACGCGCCATGGCCTGGGTGACGTCGGCGGGATTGACGGTGCCGTCGCGGGGCAGCCAGATGGCCCCCTCGAGGTCGGCCGTCTCCAGGTGGGGCCAGAGCTCGCGGGCACGATCGGGGGAGATGACCTCGCACTCCAGGTCGTAGGCCTCCGCGGCCGCGGCGGTCCGGCGCAACTGCTCCATGCGCTCCGGCGTGCGCGCGACTGTCACGCCCCCGCACTGCTTCCAGCCGGTGCCCAGGCCCGTCTCATCCTCGAGCGAGGCGTAGAGGGACGCGGAGTACTGCACAAGACGCGTGCCGGATTCGGTCGCGCGAAGTTGACCGACGAGGCCGGCGGCATGCCACGTCGTGCCGCAGGAAAGTTGACCCTGCTCGAGCAGGGTGACGTCAGTGATGCCGAGCTTCGTGAGGTGGTAGGCCACGGACGTGCCCACAGCCCCGCCGCCGATGATGACGATCCGCGAGCGCGCGGGCAGGTCGGTGCTCACAACGTCATCCCATCACAGGTCGGCGTCGTCAGGAGTCGAGTGCGACCACGAGCGGCTCGCTGCCGATCGCCTGGGCGGTGGCCCGCGCGGGCAGGGCGAATGGACGCGTCGGACGAATCCACGGCAGCCGACCGGACCAGAGTCGGCGTCCCCCCTGCGTGACCGTAATCCGGGGGCGGTTGACAGCGACCTGCGTCTGCAGCCGCAGGGGGGCGTCACCCCCCGGACTGACGCGATCCGGTGCACTCCACAGCAGTGGTGCTTCGGTGATGACGGGGGCGGTTGAGTCGGGCCACGGATCGCCAGCCAGCCACTTCTCGACGTAGGCGGCCACGCCGCGGCCGTCGATCGCGCAGACGTCGGCCGTCGATGCGGGGTGCAGGACGTTGCCCGCGGCGAAGATCCCAGCCGCGGATGTGCGCAGACCGGTGTCGACGGAGGGTCCCCGCGTGCCACGGTTAAGAGTCAGATGCCCGCGCATGGCGAGGTCGCTCTCGGGCACCCAGTCGCCGGTGAAGACCACGACGTCGCAGTCGAGGTGCCCGAGACGACCGTCATCGTGGGCGATCGTCACTCCCGTCACAGTGTCCGCGCCGTGGATGTCCGCGACGCGCGTGCGCGTCAGGAGAGGGAACCGATAGCGCAGTCGTGCAGCCGCGTCGAAGGCCGAGAAGGATTCGTGTGAGTCGGCATCGGTCACCATCGCCACCGTGCGGCAGCCAGCTTCGGCAAGGGTCAGTACGGCCGAATACGACACGTGCTCGGCTCCGACGACGACGGCACGCGTGCCGGGTGATCCATGGTCGAGATGCACGAGCCGCTGGAGCCAGCCGGTCGTGTAGATGCCCGATGGTCGATCACCGGGCACCAGTCGGGCGGCACGCGGGCGCTCGCGGCATCCGGTGGCCAGGAGCACGGCGACGGCCGACACGGTCTCGCGCCCAGCGGGCGACGTGATTTCGACATCGGCCCCGGCACCATTGGGACGCAGGTCGGTGACGGTAGCGCGCAGGTCGAGCGCTGCCCCGGCTCGCGTGGCTCGGTCGGCAAGGGTGCGCGCGTACGCCGGCCCGGTCATGACTCGGCGAAGGTCGCGAAGGCCGTAGCCGAGGTGATCGGAGTAGCGGGGGACTCCGCCCGCATCTTCGTCGCGATCGACGATGCGCACGCGGGCACCGCGCCGCGCCAGGTCGGCGGCCGCGGTGAGTCCGGCAGGGCCGGCACCGATCACGATGACGTCGGTCACGGCGCACCGGCCAGGGTCGTCGTGATGCGAGCCCCGCAGTGGAAGCCCTGGCAGCGACCGGCGAGCGCGCGCGTGCGTCGCCGAAGCCCGTCGACGTCGCGGGCCGGGATGTCGCTGGCGAGGGCGTCGCGGATCTCACCGGCGCTGACCCGCTCGCACAGGCATACGAGGTCGCCGTAGGCGGGATCGCGGGTGATGAGGGCGGCATCCATGTAGGGGCGCGGGCGGCTCTCGGCGAGATTGGGCATGCGCACGGTGCGCGGGTGGGCGAGCGGCCGCATCGCGAGACCGGCCTCGGCGAGGTCGCCGACGACCTGCTCGGCGATGGCCAGGCTCGAGGAGATGCCGGTCGAGCGAATGCCCGCGACGCGGACGTAGTTGTCGAAGACCTCGTAGCAGTAGTCGGCGTGCTCGGTGGCGGCTCGCAGGCCGGAGTAGGTCGCGGTGATCTCCTGGTCGAGCAGGTCCGGCAGGATCCGCCGGCCATGGCCGAGGAGGAAGTCCAGCCCGTCGGCGGTGGTCTGCGTCGCCGAGCGATCGTGAAGGTCCTCGGCGGTGGGTCCGAGCAGGACGTTGCCGTAGACGGTCGGGGCGACCAGCACGCCCTTGGTCGTCGCCGTGGGCACGGGCAGGATGACGTGATTGACCAGCGGCCGCGCCGACTTGTCGTAGACGATCAACTGCCCGCGTCGGGGCGTGATGGTGAACCCCTCGTGGCCGGCGGCACGATCGACGACGTCGCTACCGAGGCCCGCGGCATTGACAACCCACGTGCACGAGAGGGATCCCGTGGGCATGCGCACGTCGTAGCCCGTCGGCGTGCGGGTCAGTCGCTCGACGGGGGAGTCCAGGAGCAGGCGCGCACCGTTGACGACGGCGTCGGTGGCGAGAGCGATGGAGATTGTCCACGGATCGAGCAGTCCTTCGTCGGGGATGCTCACTCCGCCGCGCGCACCCGGGCCCAGGTGCGGGTCTCCCGCATAGACCTCCGCCGTCGACAGGGGGCGGGCGTGCTCGTAGCCGTTGGCCTTCGCGTTGGCGATGATCGCATCGAGCCGGGCGAATTGGTCGTCGTCCCAGGCGACGAGGACGCCGCCGGTGCGCTCGATCGGCCAGCCGAACTCGTCGGCGCGCTCCTCGAGCAGCCGATGGCCGCGGGCGACCAGGCGGGCCTCGAGCGTGCCGGGCTTGGCGTCGAACCCGGTGTGCCAGATGGCCGTGTTGGCCTTGCTGGTGCCGGCACCGACATCGGAGCGTGACTCGACGAGAGCCACGGTCGCGCCCTGTCGCGTCAGTGCGCTCGCGATGGCCGAGCCGACCGCGCCGGCGCCCACGACGACGACGCCGACGCACTGGCACGATCCACTCCATGACCGCGCATCAGCCCGTCGACGTCGTTGTCGTGGGCGCCGGCGCGGTCGGCTCGGCCATTGCGAGCGCGCTGACGCGACAGGGTGCGACCGTGGCTCTCGTCGAGTCGCGCTCCGATGTCGGCGCCGGCACCAGCAAGGCCAACAC
>JBJTIQ010000159.1:0-4176 GCA_046095085.1 Actinomycetota bacterium
GAGCCCAGGGGGGTAGCGGTGCACGGGTGGTGGCAGCCGCAAGACCGGCTGCCACCACCCCCAGAACTCGACGCATCAGTGGCCGGCGGTCGACGCGGGTCCGACCGTGACCCGCGGCGCCGGGTGTTCCGCCGCAGGGTCAGGATCGGCCCAGGCCACGCTGCCCTCGACGCACCGTTGGACGGTCGGCAACATGACGACGCCTTCCGCAGCGGGCCACTTGACCGAAATGCCGAAGTCCTGGAACTCATCGTCGCGGAGAGGATCGCCCGTGGCATTCCACACGACCAGTCGCGAACCATCGGCGCGAGTGAGCACCTTTGACCGCCAGCCGGCGATCATCTGCGGCCTGGCCGAGCCGAAGGAAGCCGGGACAGTCACGACGACGCGGGTCGTGGGTGAGCCCTCGCAACCGTGAGGGATACGCATCCAGAGAGCACCGTAACCACCTGCCTTGGCGGTGCCGCCGTACAACTGGATGGTGGCGTGGGCAGATGCCGGCGCCGCCGAGGCGAGGCCGAGTGATGCGGTGAGTGCAAGGCCGCCAACGACGGCGGCAATACGACGTGCAGACATGTGAAACCTTTCGTGAGGACGCCCATGCGGGCGTATGGGAGTTGGCGCTTGAGGCGCCGGGACCTATGCAGCGGTGAGAGCCACCGCGGGCGGTCCCCTCCTTCTCACGTCATGCACGCGGATGCGCGTCGCGGGAGCAAAACGGAAGACCCAGGTGACCTTCGTGCGCTGGCGTGGCAGCACAACTGAGAGTCCCGGAAGCCGAGTGAGAAGAACGGTGAGAAGCGATCGCGCGCTCTCGGCAAGGCGATCGGCGTGGACGATGAGGAGACCGAGGACAACCGCTGCCAGCACGTGCGCCAACACCATGCTCGGCGCCGGGATCATCGCGGAGAAGTCTCGTGGGGCCAGCGTGGCGACGACGTGATCGCCGTGCATGAGCGGCGCCAAGCTCGTCGTTGCAGAGCCGACCGACGGCAGGTCGAACCAGGCCAGCCACGCATGCAGCACTAGCTCGCCCATCAGCAAAGCTGCGAACAACCTGGGAGTCCGGAGGCGATTGCGGCACAGCGGCAGGCAGGCCACGGTGACCAGAAGGGCAGTGACGGCGAGAAGCAGGGGCGACGTGGCATAGCCGTGACTGCCGTGCGCGGCACTGGACACCCCGGTGATGAGCAGCCCGAGCACGACGGCTCGCCACGCCTGGGCAAGGCTCAGGCGCGGTCGCACCGTGCCGCGTTCGTCCACGCAGGCAGGCTACCCGAGCGACCTGCTAGGCGAGACCCATTCGTGCGGCCTCTTCGCGAAGGCCGTCGCGTGCATCCGGGTGAGCCGCGTGATCGATGAGGCACTGGGCCTGCTGGCTCTCACTCAGGCCCCACACCCGAGCGAGCCCCTGCTCGGTGACGACCGCGGTGTGCTGGAACGACGTGACCGGCTCCTCGAGCCTCGGCACGATCGTGGACGTACCCGACCTGTGGTGCCAGGAGGGCAGCGCCATGTAGCTCGCCCCACCGCGCGCGTGGATGGCACCGACGATGAAGTCCACGCTGCCACCGAAGCCGGAGTAGATGCTGCCGTTGATACGACTGGCGTTGGCCTGATCGAAGAGATCGACCTGCATCGCCGCATTGACGCTGGCCATCCGCGGCTGCTGGGCGATGCGACCGGGCGCATTCGTCACCTCGGTGCGCAGTAGTCGAACGCGCCTGTTGAGGTGGACGAAGTCGTAGAGCTCCTGGCTGCCGAAGAGGAAGGAGGCAACCAGGGGGACATCCCCGTCAAGGGCACCCGAGTTGTGCAGCCCGAGTACGCCGTCGGAGATCATCTCGCTCCAGATCCGGAGCCCGCGGCGATGACGCAGTTGGGCGACCACGGCGTCGGGTATGCCGCCGATGCCGAGTTGGAGCGTTGATTCATCACCGATCTGCGCGGCGATGAGCTCGCCGATGGCGGCTTCGATATGGCCCGGCGGGTCGGCCAAGCCGCCCCTGTCGGGCAGGCCCGGCGGGTCGGCCAAGCCGCCCCTGTCGGGCAGGCCCGGGCTTCTGGGCGTGTGCATGACGAGGGGTTCATCCACCTCGACGAGGTAATCGATCTCGTGGTCGTAGATCTGCGCGTCGCCGTAGGTGTAGGGCATGCGCGCGTTGGCCTGCGCGATCACCGGGGCCCCGCGTTCGCGGGCGGCCTCGACGGCGGCGGGCAGGACGTTGACCTCGATGCCCAGGCTCACGGTGTCGTAGCGCGGGATGGACGCGTGCAGCACGACCGCATCAGGGCGTAGCGACTGCTGGAACAGGCTCGGTACGAGGCTGAGTCGACTGGGCACGTAGACCAGGGATTCGGAGTGACGCATGCCGGGTCCCACGAAGCACGTTTCGTAGGTAATCCCCTCGCGATCGGGGATTCCCGGCTGTGCATTGAGCATGTGGAGGGTGAAGGTCTCCAGCGTGCGGTCGGCGAGGTCGAGCACGGCGTGCGGGGTGGCGAAGTTGCCGGAAGCGACGATGCGCGGGTTGGCGGGAAGGCCGGAAAGTACTCCGGCGAGCTGCTCGAGGGAGATGCGCTTCACTCGACCAGTGTGCGCTAGAGCGCGAGGTCCTCGTGCAGCACGCCCTCCTGCAGCGACATGCGCAGGGGAGCAAGCCGCAGGATGCCCGGGGGTGCGGCAAGCAGGTCGGGAATCTCGGTCATCAATCGAGCGAATCCTTCGGCGGCACGATGCTGCTCCTGGGCCTCGTCATCGCGAAAGACCTCGTAGAGCCAGACCACGCTGTCGTCGTCGGGATCGACATGCACGATGAACATCTCGGTGCCGGGCTCGTCGGTGAGCCCATCGGAGTAGCGGTGGAGCGCATCGAGGACCGCGGCACGGCGTCCGGGTGCAGCGGTCAAGCGCACCAGCATGCCCACGCGACCGGGAAGCAGCGCCTGCACCAGGTCGGCCATGACGTCAGCCTAAGCCGACGTCAGGAGCCCCACCTCGCGTAGCCACGCCGCAGTCTTGTCGCGTCCTTCCTCGAGCGGCACCCGGGGCGCCCAGCCGAGGGAACGCAGGGCGGCATTGGAGTAGGCAGCGCGACGCCGCAGGTAGCGGATTGACTGACGATCAAGGTCCAGACGGCGTCGCCACGACTCGGGCAGGACAGCGGCTGCTCCCCCGACCAGTGGCTCAGCAAGCCAGCCCGGCAGCGTCGGAGCGAAACCACGACCCATCTGATCGGCGTACCAGCCCCAGAAGTCCCGCGCGGGGGTCGCGACGCCGTCGGTGGCGATGAAGGCGCGCCCGCTGGTGGCCTCGCCACCGGCTGCGACGACCTCGATCGCGTCCACGAGGTTGTCGATGTAGACGTGGTTGATCACGCCACCCTTCACCACGAGATACGTGCGACTGCGGATGTGCTGGATGGGCCGGATGATCCACGGCATTGACATGGGTCCATAGACATCACCCGGACGAATGATGTGGACGTGGAATTCCCCTGGCGCGTCGAGTCCGCGGAGCAGGTGCTCCGATCGGATCTTGCTCGCGCAGTAGGGGTTAGCCGCGTGATCGAGCGGCCCGTCTTCATCAACGCCGTGAGGGAAGGAAAACCCGTGGACCATCACGCTCGACAGGTGCACGAACGACATGGCCCCGGCATCCCGCGCCGCGAGAGCCACCTGGCGGGGAGCGCGGGCATTGATTCGATCGAAGTCGGCCCAGTCGCCGGACTCCGCGACGATGGCCGCCGTGTGCACGACGAGATCAGCGCCGGAGACGAGCTCGGCGAGAGCAGCGGGCGAGGTGACGTCGCCCACGAGGTAGTCGACGCGGGGATCGGTGTCGGGGGTGAGCGGATCGGCGGGGTCGGGCAGCCGCAGGTCGAGTCCGCGCACCGTCCACCCGTTGTCGGCGTAGCGGCGGGCGACGGCGTCGCCAATGAATCCGGAGACGCCCGTAATCGCGACGGTGGGCATCAGCTGAAGGGAAGGCGATCGTCGAAGCGTGCCGACGCACGACCGGCAACGCGCCACAGTCGAGCGGTCGCGTCGCGATCCTCGGGAGTAATGAGGTTGCCCATCACGCGCAGGGCGATCGTCATGAGGAACGTCGAGCGCATGCCGACCGGCCCGAGGCTTGCGAGCAGCCCGGGCACCGTGATGAGACCGGCAAGGCGC
>JBJTIQ010000160.1:0-4854 GCA_046095085.1 Actinomycetota bacterium
CGACGTGGCCCTGCACGCGGGCGATGAGCGGCTTGGGGTAGTCCAGCATCGCGGTCAATAGAACGGCGAGCGCACTCGTGCCCCCCTGCGCAAACCCGCCCTCGGCCGCCGCGGCCGCCCCTGCGAGGTCGGCACCCGAGCAGAACGTCGATCCGCTTCCGGTGACGACGACCACGCGCACGGCATCGTCGGCGGCGGCACCCCGCAAGTGCTCGGCCATCAGCTGCATCGCGGCAATGTCGAGCCGGTTCTTGGCGTCGGGTCGGTTGAGCGTGATCGTGGCCACGGGGCCGTCGACGACGTAGGCGACAGCGGGGTCGCTCACTTCTTGCCCATGCCTTCCATCATGGTGATGACGCGCAGCATGACCTCGTCGGCACCTCCGCCGATGGAGGCCAGGCGGGCATCGCGGAAGTAGCGCGCCACCCACATCTCCTCGGCGTAACCCATACCGCCGTGGAACTGCACGCACGCGTCGGCCACCTCGCGCGTGAGGCGGCCGGTCTTGAGTTTGGCGACCGTTGCCTCGCGGGTGACGTCGTTGCCAGCGAGGTACTTGTCGGCCGCGTACTGCAGGAAGCCCTCGACCGTGTCGACGTCGGCGTAGAGCTCGGCCAGCTTGTACTGCAGGTATTGGTTGGCCAGCAGGGGCTTGCCGAACGCGATGCGCTGCTGCAGGTAGTCCTTGGTGCGATCCAGTGCTTTGCGCGCCCCCGCGGCGGCGATGTAGGCACCGACGAGCCGCTCATCCTGGAACTGCGCCATCTGCTGCTGGAATCCGCGGCCGGCCTCGCCCACCGTGTTGCTGATCGGCACTCGCACGTCGTCGAGCACGATCTCGGCCGTGTCGCTCGAGTGATTGCCCATCTTCTCGATCTTGCGACCGACGCTGAAGCCAGGCGTGGTGGTGGGGACGACGATCAGGCTCATGCCGTGATAGTCGCCGGGTTGCGAGTCGTCAGTGCGAGCGAGCAGGCACAGCCAGTCGGCCTGAGTGCCATTGGTGATCCACATCTTGCGCCCGTTGATCACCCAGTCATCACCATCGCGGACCGCGCGTGTGCGGATGCCGGCCACGTCTGATCCGGCGTCGGGCTCGCTGACGGCGATCGAGCACACCATCTCACCGCGAAGGGTCGGCTCGAGGTAGGTCTTCTTGAGCTCATCCGACCCGAAACGCGCGAGGGCGGGAGTCGCCATCGACGCCTGGACCGCGATGGCCATGGGCACGCCCGCGCAGTTGATGCGCCCGAGTTCCTGGGCCATCACGTAGGTGAAGGAGTGGTCCGCCCCGCCGCCTCCGAACTCCGGGTCGTATTCGAGTCCGAAGGCGCCGACCTCGCCGAGCTTGGGGAAGAGCTCGTGCGCGGGGAAGATGCCCGCCTCCTCCCAGTCGTCGACGTAGGGGTTGATCTCTTCGTCGACCAGCCGCCGCATCGACTTGCGGAAGTGCTCGTGCTCCTCGGTGAACTGCATCTCATCCCCTTCTTACCGGTGTCAGGCCGAGTGACCCGGCCCAGAGTGCTGTGAGTGTCGCGACCGCGATGTCTTCGTCGTGGGTCTCGCCGCGGCCAAACCAGTGACGGGCAAAGCCCTCGACCATCGCGCACAGCGCCGCCGCAGCAGCATGCGCGTCGAGATCTGTGTGCGCCATCCCCTCGTCCTGCAGGTGACGCAGCGTGGCGGCCACGCGGTCGACGTGTGCCTTGCGCAGGCCGGTGAGCACCGAGCGGAAGGCCTCATCGGTCGTCGCCGCCTGCTCCACCACCTCGAGGAGTCGGGCGTTAGCGCGATAGGCGTCTAGGTAGGACCGATTGGCGCGCTCGATGCGCGACACCGGATTGGCATCGTCCGGTGCGCTCAGCGAGGCGTAGAGCTCGCCGACCAGGGAGTCCACGACGGCCATGAGGACGGCTTCCTTGGTGGAGAACCAGGTGTAGACGGTGCCGTGGCTGACCCCGGCTGCCTCTGCGAGGTCGCCCATGCGCGTGCCGTCGTAGCCGCGCTCCTCGAAGACGCCGCGCGCGGATGCGACGAGCGCATCGCGTGTGCGACGGCCGCGGTCGGTGAGCGGGACGGCGCTCATGCGAGATCGACCTCGGCGTCCGGCAGGAGATGGCGCGGGATCGGCACAATGCGCGACCGCAGGTGCTCGCCGAGGCCTTTGGCCTGCGGGTCGCTGCGCGCGTTTTCCGCGACGCCCCGACCGAGCAGGCCGTGGATGACGATGTTGACCGCATGCAGGTTGGGTAGCGGGTGCACGTCGATGGCGAGCAGGGCCGCTTCGGGCAGCAGTTCGCGTATGCGATCGGGTGTCAGGAGCGACACCAGCCAGGCATAGACCTCATCGCGAAGTGGCATGGCGGCCGGAATCCACACGCCGATGTTGGCGTCGCCGCCCTTGTCGCCGCTGCGCGCACCCGCGATGACTCCGAGAGGGACGCCGAGCACCGAGCTCTCCCGCACCTCGGGCAGGGCCACGGCTGGTGCGTCGACCAGCACCGACGTCTCGCCGCGCAGATACGTCGTGATCGGCACCGTCTGACCATCGACGGTCACGCTCGCCGGCACTGTCGCACGGTCGACCGTCGTGGGCCAGTAGACGCCGTAGGGGGTGCCCTCTCCGGGCGGCGCCGTCGGGAACATGCCGGGATAGGAGGCGAGTGTCGCCTCGATGACCGCGGTGGTGAATGGCTTGGCCACGGCCTTCGGATCGCCGTCGCGCGCCGTGATGCGCAGGAAGGACTGCGCCTGGTCTGCCGTCGCCGGATCGATGTAGGAGGTGGGCGACCAGTCGATGTCGAGGTCGCGCACGGAGAGGGACGAGCGAGCCGCGCGCGTGGATGCGGACAGGCCCGGCTCCAGCGCCTCAGCCAGGGAGAGGCCCGTGATGGTGCGCAGTGCCAGGTCGGCCTTGGCGTCGGGATCCAGCCCGGTCATCACCAGCGTCATGGAGTTGCGGAAGCCGCCGAGGTAGTTGGCCGCGACCTTGAGCCGCTCGGGGGCGCTCTCGCCGCGCACACCCGAGATACGCACCCGATCGTCACCGTCCTGCGCGAGCTGGATGGTGTCGAAGCGCGCGGTGGCATCGGGGTTGGCGTAGGCGCGGCTGCCGATCTCGTAGAGCAATTGCGCGGTGACGGTGCCCGCGGTCACCACGCCACCGGTGCCCGGGTGCTTGGTGATGATGCTCGATCCGTCGGCGGCGACCTCCGCGATGGGGAAGCCGGGATGGAGCAGGTCCAGGCCCTGGAAGAAGGAGTAGTTGCCACCGGTGACCTGCGCACCGCACTCGATGGCGTGCCCGGCCACGATCGCCCCGGCAAAGCGGTCCAGTGCCGACGGATCGCCGGCCGCGGCATCGGCGTAGGACCAGCCGTGCCACCACGCTGCCGGGCCGACCACGAGGGCGGCATCGGTGACGCGCCCGGTGATGACAACGTCGGCTCCCGCGGAGAGCGCCGCCGTGATCGGCTCGCCACCGAGGTAGGCGTTGGCCGTGATGAAGTGAACTCCGTCGGGGAGTTCGCGGGTATCGAGGTTGCGCCACTCCTCGTCGAGCTCGCCCATGCGGGGCATGAGGTCATCGCCCGTGACGACCGCCACGCTCACCGGGCCGATGCCGAGGCGCTCGATGATCTCCGACAGCGCGTCGGCGCACCCCTGGGGATCGAGCCCTCCGGCATTGCTCACGACGCGGATGCCCTTGTCGCGACAGGCACCGAGCACCTGCTCCATCTGCGCAAGGAAGGTGCGCGCGTAGCCGGCGCCAGGTCCGTGCTTCATGCGCTGCCGGGCGAGGATGAGCATGGTGAGTTCGGCGAGCCAGTCTCCGGTCAGCACATCGATAGGCCCGCCATCGACCATCTCGCGCGCGGCGCTCAGGCGGTCACCAAAGAATCCACTGCAGTTGGCGATGATGATCGGCCGGCTCATGTGGGCTCCTGTGAGACGTCGAGTACGACGACGACGGCGTGGGCATCGACGGCCTGCCCCGGCTCGACGAGCACCTCGGTCACCACGCCATCACTGTCGGCCGTGATGCGGTGCTCCATCTTCATCGCCTCCAGCACGACGAGGGTTTGCCCGGCGGTCACTCGGTCGCCCGCCTTCACGTCGACCACCGTGACCGTGCCGGGGACCGGCGTGGACGGCCCACGGGCGCCGGCATCGGCCTCGCGGTCGGCGAATCTCGACTGCTCGCGCCACTGCGTGGCCCACAGCGGGTCATCGACGCAGATCAGATCGCCGTAGCGCGTCACTCGACACCGCGTCTGGACGCCGCCCACCATGACGTCGACAGCATTATCGGTGCCTCGAACGACCACGTCACCGAGGTCACGCGGCCCGTCGGCGTAGGGATCGGCATCGCCGTCGAGTACGCCGGCGACGACACCGTCGCGCGTGCGCTGGTAGGCCACGATGCGGGTTTCGCCGCCGAGTCGCTCGAGTCCGAGTAGCTCGCGCACCGCCGGCACGTTGCGCCAGCCGGCAGCCACACCGTCGGGAGTGGGCCCGGCGTCGCCCACGATGGCTACCGAGTGACGGTCGAGCACGATTCCGGGGATGGCAGCCTCAAGGGTGGTCGGCTCTTCGTCGAGGAACGCCGTCGTCGTGTCGCCGGTGGCAAACCGCGGAGACTCGAGGATCGCGACGAGTGAGTCGCGGTTGGTGATGAGGCCATGGATGGTGGCACCTCGCAGCGCGAGTGCCAGGGACTGCGCGGCCGTCATGCGATCGGCAGCCTGCACGATGACCTTCGCCAGCATGGGGTCGTAGTACGCCGACACCTCGGAGCCTGATTCGACGCCGCTGTCGACACGGGCGACCGACGGCACGGTGAAGGCGTGGAGG
>JBJTIQ010000161.1:0-10765 GCA_046095085.1 Actinomycetota bacterium
ACGGCCGCGACGATGCCCTCGTTGACCAGGTCGAGCATCGCCTCACGCACCGGAGTGGCCGAGACGCCGAACTGCTCGGCGAGCGCGGGGACCGAGTACGTGATGCCCGGCACCATGCGGCCAGAGACCAGTGCCGCGCGCAGGGAGACGGCGACTCGCTCGCGCAGGCTGAGGCGCTCGCCGATTGACGCAAGGCCTTCCGGGACGGCACTCATACGAGAAAGCCCGCGGGGAAGGGATCGTCATCGAAGAGCACGTATTGCGCAGTGCCGGTGATCCAGGCTCGGCCGGTGATCGTCGGGATGATCGCGGGAACACCGGCCAGCCCGTCAGGGGCGGGTGCGCCGCCCCGCCGGGCCCCTTGGGTCTCCTCCACGATGCGACCGATAAACCGGGTGCCGATGAACGACTCGTTGACGAACTCATCACCGAGGCCCATGAGACCACGGGCATGGAGCTGCGCCATGCGCGCGGACGTGCCGGTGCCGCACGGCGATCGGTCAAACCACCCGGGAGAGATCACCATTGCGTGCCGGGAGTGCTGGGCCGTCGACCCGGGGGCGATGACCTGCACGTGCTTGCAGCCACGGATCGCGGGATCGGCCGGATGCACGGGTGAGTCGGCCTCGTTGATGGCCGCCATGAGCTGCATGCCGCGGCGGATGATCTCGTCACCGTTGTCGCGCGAGAACTCCACGCCCAACGCCTCGGCGTCGACCATGGCATAGAAGTTGCCGCCGAAGGCCATGTCGTAGGGGACTCGCCCGATGCCGGGCACGTCCACCGCCAGGTCGAGGCCGTGGGAGAACGACGGGACATTGCGGATCGTGACCGAGCGAGCCACAGCGTCCTGCACGGCCACCTCGGCGACGACCAGCCCCGCCGGGGTGTCCAGCCGGATGGTCGTGACCGGCTCGGTCACCTCGACGCGCCCCGTCTCAACGAGCACGGTCGCCACGCCGATGGTGCCGTGACCGCACATCGGCAGGCAGCCGCTGACCTCGATGTAGATGACTCCCCAGTCGGCATCATCGCGCGTCGGCGGCTGCAGGATCGCGCCGCTCATCGCGCTGTGTCCGCGCGGCTCGAGCATGAGGAGTCGCCGTACGTCATCCATGTGCTCGATGAAGTGCAGCCGCTTGTCCATCATCGTGGCGCCGGGCACCTCCCCGACGCCACCGACGATGACGCGGGCGGGCATCCCCTCGGTGTGGGAGTCGACCGCGTCGAACGTGCGCGTGGCGCGCATGACTCAGCGGCAGCCGGCCGCGAGCACGGCCTCCGTCGCCTTGCGCACCGTGGCCTCCTGGTCGGGGGTCAGCGGAAGGCGCGGCGGACGGCAGGGGCCGCCGTAGCGACCGGCCATGTCCATCGACAGCTTGATGGCCTGCACGAACTCGGTCTTGGCGTCCCAGCGCAGCAGGGGGTGCAGCGTCTTGTAGAGCGGCAGCGACTTCGACAGGTCGTGTGCCATGGCGGCGTCGTAGAGCTCGCGGCAGGAGACCGGCAGGGCATTGGTGTAGCCGGCGATCCAGCCCACGGCGCCACCGATGGCAAGCTCGAGCACGACATCGTCGGAGCCGATGATGAGGTCGAGACCCGGGGCTTCCTCGGCGATCTCGTAGGCGCGACGTGCATCACCGCTGAACTCCTTGACGGCGACGATGAGCCCCTCGGCGTAGAGCTTGCCGAGTAGCGAAGGCGTGAGATCGACCTTGGTGTCGTAGGGGTTGTTGTAGGCAACGATGGGCAGGCCCGCCTTGGCAACCTCGCGGTAGTGCTCGACGACGATGCGCTCATCGGCACGGTAGGCGTTGGGCGGTAGCAGCATCACGGCCACGGCCCCGGCTTCAGCGGCCTGCTCGGTCCAGCGGCGTGACTCCTGGGCGCCGTACGCCGCGACACCGGGGACGACGACACCCCCCGCGGCGTTGGCCGCTGACACCGCGGTCTCGACGACCTTGGCGCGCTCCTCATGCGTGAGCGTCTGGTACTCACCGAGCGATCCGTTGCACACGACGCCGTCGCTGCCGTTGCGGATGAGCCAGGTGACGTGCTCGGCGTAGCGGCCGAAGTCGACGGCTCCGCTGGCATCGAAGGGCAGGGCGGTCGCGGTCAGGATGCCGCGCCAGGGCTTGGCGGTCATGGACACTCCTCAGGTCGGGTCAGTGGAATATTACATACCACCGAACCGCCGTCAAGCTGCGCGGTCCTTCAGGGCGGGGCCAAGGGCAAGGGCGGTGACCACGAGCCAGCCGAGCATGCCGACGTGGAGGACGTCGTTGGCGGAGAAGTAGACGCCGGAGGCCCACAGGGTCTGGGTGATCCCGGCCGCGTAGTAGACGAGATACGCGACCTGCACGAGCACCAACAGGACGAGCACCCCCAGGATGCGCCGGGCGAGAGATTGCCGCCAACGCCGGACGGCCAGCACCGCCACGATGACCAGGGCGGGTAGGGCGAAGAGGAGTAGCAGCTCGAAGGACAGCAGGAAGGCACTCGGCATGAGGACGCCCGCGATGGTGATCGCGACGTACACGAGGAGGTTGAGTACGGCGTAGATGGCAATGCCGCGTCTCGCTCGGGTCGATGCGAGGGCATACGCCACGGCAACCACCATGGTGCTCATGCTGGCCACCTGCATCAGGCTGTAGGCGATCTCGAATCCATTGGTCAGCACGCAGTACTCGCGGCCAGCGCACTTCAGCTCATAGCTGAGTGCCTGGTAGCTGATGCCTGCCGAACCTGCCGCAAGGCCCCCGAGCACAAGCGACGCACCAAACCACAGACGCGATCGCTGCCCTCGGCGCGTCGCCAGGAAGTAGATACCTACGCCGATCCACAGCAGCGCGAGGGTGAAGACGAGGGCACTACTCCACGGCTCCGATACGACGAGGGTTCCCACGTCAACGCAGGGGCGCTCGGCACACCACTCCTGCGGGGTCGTGAGTGGCTGGTAGAGCAGCGAATCCACGCCGCAGCCGGTCAGCAGCAAAGCGACAAGCACCGGGCCGGCCCCCTTGATCGCCTCGCGCATGTCGCGAGCCTAGGCCGATGTCGTGCTGGTGCGGCGGTACGCGCCGGGAGTCAGGCCGAGCACCGCCCGGAACTGCCGGGTGAAGGAACTCTGGTCGTAGAACCCGCAGGCTGCGGCCACCTCACCGGCTGTGAGGTCAGTGGTCGACAGCAGTCGCACGGCATGCTCGATGCGCAGGCGTTGAAGCACACCTCGCGGCGACATGCCAAGAGTCCGGCGGCACAGCCGCTCGAGTTGCGTGGTCGAGAGTCCGGCGAGCTCGGCAATCTCGCTGATGCGCCACGGATGATCGATCCTCTCTCGAACGGCATCAAGGGCCTGGGCAAGGCCCGAGTGAGCGCTGTCCATCTGCGATTGCAGATCGACCGACATCACTGCAATGCCAAGCACGTGTCCGTCGTCGTCCGCCAACCGCGACTTGGAGGTGAGATACCAGCCGAGCCGCCCATCGCTGCGCACAATGAGTTCCAAGTGCCCCGACAGGGGACTTCCACTGCCCAGCACCTGCGCATCCTGCGCGGCGTACGACGCGGCCAGTTCAGGGGCAAACAGATCATCGACGGATAGCCCGAGGACGTCGCGCGAGCGCCGACCCACGCGGTCGGCGAATCCGCGGTTGACATAGAGATAGCGACCCTGCGCGTCCTTGGCGGCCGCCATGACCTGCGGCAACCCGTCGACGAGGTCGATGAAGGACGCCAGCGATCTGGCCTTTGGTATCGATTCGACACTCACGTGGTCACTGTGGCACAAGACGAACGGGGCATTTGCCGGTTCCCTAGACCCATGACCGTCGCCACCCCGAATGCTCCGGAGACCCTGGCGCCCGCGGCCGAAGCCCGTGCGGCGCGCCTGCTCGCCACCGCCCTGGCGGGCACGACCCGCAAGGAACGCCGCGCGGCGCGCCGGCTCGGCCGTCTGCTCGCCGACGATGCCGGACGTGACCTGCTGCTCGACCTCACCGACCAAGTCCTGCGCATCCGCGAGCGCAAGCGCGCAGCGCGCCGATTGCGCGACCTCGTCAGGAGCGGCGTACCGCGCTCCCTCGGGTTCATTGACGGCATGGGCCTGTGCGCACTGGGCCGCGTTGCGCCATTCGTTCCGCGCCTGGCAGAGCGTGCCGTCGATTGGCGTGTCGGTAGGGAGACCGCGGGTGTCATCCTTCCGGGCGAAAGCGCAGCCCTCGGCCGCTACCTCGCCCAACGACGGGCCGACGGCTTCGATCTCAATGTCAACGTGCTCGGCGAGGCCATCCTCGGCGACGACGAGGCCGATGCCCGATTCGATCTCGTCACATCGCGCGTGCGCCGCCCCGATGTCACCTACGTGTCCATCAAGATCTCCGCCCTGTGCGCCAACCTCGACGTGCTGGCATGGGACGACTCCATGGCGCGCATCACCGATCGACTGGCCGCCCTCTATCGGATCGCCCGTGACAACGACACCTTCGTCAACCTCGACATGGAGGAGCACCGAGACCTCGACCTGTCGGTCGAGGCCTTCATCTCGGTCCTCGATCAGCCGGAGTTCCGCGACATGCGCGCCGGCATCGTGCTCCAGGCCTACATCCCCGACTCGCACGCAGCACTCGATCGGCTCATCAAGTGGGCCAACGCGAGACATGCGGCGGGCGGCGCACCCATCAAGATCCGCCTGGTCAAGGGCGCAAACCTCGCGATGGAGCAGGTCGAAGCCGAGCTCCACGACTGGCCCCAGGCGCCCTACTACTCCAAGGCGGATGTCGACGCGTCCTACAAGGCGCTGCTCGAGAAGGTGGTGGCAAGCGCTGACCCTGGTGCCGTGTGGCTCGGTGTCGCCTCGCACAACCTCTTCGACGTGGCGTGGGCCCTTACGCTGCGCGAGACACTCACCGACCCGTCGATGATCGAGATCGAGATGCTCGAGGGCATGGCCCCCGCCCAGGCGCGTGCCGTGCGCGATGAGGCGGGTGAGCTCCTCCTCTACGCACCCGTGGTCGAGAAGGCAGATCGAGACGCATCTATCGCCTACCTCTCGCGACGGCTCGACGAGAACTCCGGCCCCGAGAACTTCCTGCGCTCGCTCTTCGACCTCACCCCCGACTCCACCGCCTGGCAGCGGGAGCGCGATCGCTTCCGCCAATCGCTGGCCCGTCGCCATGCCGTGGAGACGACGAGCCACCGCACCCAGGACCGTCGTGCAGCCCCTGCGGCCTTCCCGGCCGATGGCTCGTTCCACAACGTTGCCGACACCGACTTCACGACACCCGGCAACCGCGAGTGGGCCGACGCGGTGCTCACCCTGCCGCCCCGCGGGGAGCCTGAGCTCATCACGACGTCCGATGCCGTTGACGCGGCAGTGACGCGCGCGCGCACGGCTCAGGAGGCGTGGCAGTCCACGTCATGGCAGCAGCGCCGCGATGTGCTCGCGCGCGTGGCGGAGGTCATGGAGTCCCGGCGCGGCGAGACCCTCGCGACCCTCGCGCGCACGACCGGCAAGACCCTGCGCGAGGGCGACCCCGAGATCAGCGAGGCTATCGACTTCACGGCGTACGCCGGACATCTCACGCTCGCGCACGAGCGTCTCTCCGAGCTTCTCGACTGGCAGCCCCACGGCCTCGTGCTCATCGCCGGCCCCTGGAACTTCCCCTATGCGATTCCTGCGAGCGGCCTCGTGCACTCGATTGCCGCCGGATCCGCGGTGATCCTCAAGCCCGCACCCGAGGCGCGAGCCGTAGCAGCGGCCCTCGTCGACCACCTTCACGAGGCGGGCGTGCCCCAGGATCTGGTTCAGCTCCTCTGCACGCCCGACAACGAGGTCGGTCAACACCTGGTGACGCATACCGGCGTGGATGAGGTGGTGCTCACAGGCAGCCTCGCCACCGCCAATCTTTTCCTCGATTGGCGACCCGACATGCGTCTGCATGCAGAGACAAGCGGCAAGAACGCTCTAATCATCACCGCTGCCGCGGACATCGACCTGGCCATCAAGGACCTCGTGAAGTCGGCCTTCGGTCATGCCGGCCAGAAGTGCTCCGCTGCGTCCCTGGCCATCGTCGAAGCGAGCGTGTACGACGATCCGTCGTTTCGCCGTCGCCTGGCCGACGCCGTGCGCAGCCTGCGCGTGGGGTGGGCCGATGATCCAGCGACGATCGTTGGGCCGGTGATCAACGCACCGACCGGCAACCTCGAGAGGGCGCTCACGACGCTCGACGGCGGCGAGTCCTGGCTCGTCGAACCTCACCCACTGGACGATTCAGGCCAACTGTGGTCCCCCGGCGTGCGCTGGGACGTCGCCCCCGGATCGTGGTTCCACCTGACCGAGTGCTTCGGCCCGGTGCTGGGCGTCATGCGGACCAACGAACTTGAGCACGCGATCGCCCTGCAGAACGCCCCTGAGTACGGCCTCACCGGTGGCATCCACAGCCTCGATCCGAAGGAGATCGACGTGTGGCTTGACCGCGCGCAGGTAGGCAACGCCTACATCAATCGGCACATCACCGGAGCCGTCGTCCGCCGCCAGCCCTTCGGCGGTTGGAAGCGCTCGTCCATCGGCGGGGGTGCCAAGCCGGGTGGGCCCGGGCACCTATCGACGTACGGCAACTGGCGAGCGAGGGCCCTCGATCCGGCGTATGCGCGCGAGTCGTTCGCCCGCTCGTGGCAAGAGCGCTTCGGCGTGGAGTCAGATCCCTCCGGACTTCGCAGCGAGCGCAACGTCCTGCGCTACCGACCTCTCGATGGCGTCGTCGTACGCCTGGACGACACCGTGAGCGAAGAGGCCCGCGAGATCCTGGAGGCCGCCACCGTGGTGTCCGGGACCCCCGTGGTGTGGTCGCTGGTGTCCCAGGAATCCGATGCGGACCTTGCCGGCCGACTGTCATCGCTGGGCGTCGAGCGCCTTCGCCTGCTGGCACCGGCGTCAGCTGATCTCCTGCGCGCGGCCCACTCGGCCGGCATTGCCGTCGACACAGGCGTGGTGACCGATGAGGGTGCGACCGAGTTGCCGCACTGGCTCAAGGAGCAGTCAGTGTCGATCACCCGACACCGCCACGGACGCCTCCTCGACTAGCCCGCGCCCCCCGCCACTCAACGGGAGGGGGTCTCGCTCGTGCTTCCCGTCAGCCGGTCGACCATGCGGTCGACCTCGGTGACGAGCGCACCGCCGAGGAGAAGAGCGCCGGTGTCGTCGAGCTCCTTGATCGTGGCGACCGAGCGCGATCGGTCCTCTTCGACCACCTCGAGCGCGCGGAGCACTCCCGTGTCGGGGTCGCGTTCGTCCAATCCCCTCGGCATGGCATCGGCGTGGATCGACAGCGCGTTGCCGGTCGAGGCCCGCAGGTCACCGCATCCCTCGGGGAGCGCGACGGACCCGCGCGAGGTGGCATCGAAGATGCCCCGGGCGATGTCGTTCACATGAGCACATGTCGACTCGATGAGCGCGAACTGGTCGCGCAACGCGCGTCCGGCTGATCGCTCCGACCCGACGGCGAAGCGTCGCCCTAGGCCGAGGTCGTCGATCTCCTGGCCGAGTTCGCGCACCTCGAGGGACAGGCGGCGAGCCTGGGTCAGCCATTCGGCAGCCTCACGGCGCGTGGCCCGGTCGCCAGCGGTGTCGCCCATAGCAACCAGCAGGTCAGCGAGACGGTGGCCGAGTTCGGACAGGTTTTCGGTGATGCGCTCCTCGGGCCTCTCGGGGTGCGCGATGAGGGAGAAGACGACGCCGATGACGACACCGAGAAGGGTTGCAAGGATGCGATTGAGGATGACCTCGTTAGTGAGGTTGTCGCCGAGGATGTATACGAACAGCGCGGTCGCGGGTATCTGCAGCGAACCATCCATGCCTAGGCGCATGACACGGCCAATGACGAGCGAGGCAGCCACGATCACGCCCGCGGTCCACACGTGCAGCCCCCATGCCTGGTAGAGCACGAAGGCAACGACGAGCGCGACCGCGGTCGCTCCTACGAGCGAGACCCCCGTGCGCATCGAGCGATTGAGCGATAGGGCAACGGTGAGGACGGCCGCCACCGCGGCCGGGACAGGGCTCGACAGGCCCAGTACGAGAGACGCCGACCAGGCCACGCATGCCGCCAGCGATGTGACCGCGATCCACCAGATGGTGGTCCAGCTCCGCGCGACCGACAGAAGCGCCCAACCCACGATCGGGCGGCCTGCAGATCGGGCAGCCGCGCGATCCAGGGTGTCCTGGACGGCCCGGGACAGGTCTCGAAAGGCCTGGCCGGGGGTACGTCGCACCAGCAGGGTGCGCTCAGGATCGGCGGGGAGCATGCCTCTAGTGAACCGCGGCACATGGCAAGCGCATTCCCCTGGTGCCCGAAGGGGTGACGCGCCTCACCCCATCTGCACGGAACCGCTCCTAGGGCACGACGAGGACGGGCACCTCAGAGCGCTCCACCATCTTGGGAGCCACCGCTCCGAAGAGTGCCGCACGAATCCTGCCCGATTCGCCATAGCCCACGACCAGCATGCGCGGTTGGCGTTCTTCCATCACGGTCTCCAGAGCACCTACCGGATCGGCGTCGACGAGGATGGCCTCGGCGTTCACGCCCGCATCCTGAGCCTGGATGACCGCCTCGGAAACCACCGGTGCCAGCGCCTCGATCAGGGCGTCCTCGGTCGCCGTGTACTCCTCGCCCATCCCCCCGGCCGGGGCGACCCCGCACACGATCAGCAGGGTCTCATCGAGGTCCCGCGCCAGGGAGATGGCCGCGACGAGCGCCCCCTTGGCACTGTCGCCACCGTCATAGCCGACCGCCAGGCTCATGGTGCGGTGCCTCCTTCGGATACAGGGACCAGGGCTGGATCAACCACGGTTGGGCGCTCCTTCCAGAAGGGAGTGTTGGCGAGGCGCATGAGGACCATGAAGAAGGCACCGAGGACGAAGAGGAATATGCCGATGACGAGCGGTGGTCCAAGGCCAAACCACGACACGCCTCCGAATGAGTTGGCCGGGTCCGACATGGAGATGACCGACATGACGAGCAGCCAGACAAGCAGGATCCCGCCGACGACGGGACCCACACCAATGAGAAGGAAGCCCTTGACGCTCCTGGTCAGCATCTTGCGGTAGTAGATGGCGCAGGCAAACCCGGTCAGCGAGTAGTAGAACGCGATGAGCAGCGACAGAGCGGTCAGCGAGTCGAAGAGCGCATTCTCGCTGATGAATCGCACCCCGACGTACCAGACGATGGCAATGATGGCGACCCACCACGTGGAGACAGCGGGAGTGCGGTGCTTGATGGAGACCTGGCCGAAGTACGCGGGGATCGCCGTGCGCCGTGCCATCGACAGTGCTGTGCGCGAAGCCGGGATGATCGTGGTCTGGGTCGATGCGATCGCCGACATGGCGACGGCAAGCAGCACAATCCATCCGAAGCCACCCAGTGCCTCGCGCGCAATGAGCGCAAAGACCATCTCCTCCTCGTCGGCGCTTTTCGAGAGGAAGGACGGACCGACGAGCATGAGCACCGCTATCGCCGTGCCGACGTACGTGACCAGCAGGATCACCGTCGAGAGCAGGGCAGCTCGACCAGGGGTGCTGGACGAGTCGGTCGTCTCCTCATTGAGATTGACCGCAGACTCCCATCCCCAGTAGGCGAAGACACCGAGCAGCAGGCCCGCCGTCAGGGCCGCTGTGCCCTGCGCAAACGGATTGAGCCAGTCGATCGAGGGCATGACGGCACCCGGGAGTCCCTGCCCGGATGCCGCTTTGTAGATGGCAACACCGATGAAGATCAGGAGTGCTACGACCTGGATGAGGGTGAAGACGGTCTGAATGCGCCCCGAGAGCTCGGTGCCGACGACGCAAATCCACGTCATGACGAGGATGAGGACGACGGCCAGACCCATCACGAAGACATCATTGGAGGCCAACTGATCCTGGCCGAACATCAACAGCGTGAAACGAACGCCGACGTCAGCCAGCGAGCCGACGACAAGGACGCCGGTCATGGCGATGGCCCAGCCGCCCATCCAGCCCAACCACGGCCCCATCGCCCTCGTGACCCAGGAGAACGTCGTCCCGCAGTCGGGATCGACGCGATTGAGGAAGAGGAAGGCGCTGGCAATGAGGAGCATGGGCACGAAGGAGGCCAGGAGTACCCCCGGTGCGGCAACACCGACGAGCACGACGATGGGGCCCAGGCACGCGGCCAGCGAGTACGCCGGGGAGGTCGCGTTGAGGCCTATCGACACGGCGTCGACGAAGCCGATGGAGTTCGCAGCCAGGCCCGGAGTGACCTCGGGCTCCCGGGCCTCAGTCTCGGCATCCGCCATGAGAGAAGTTAAGCCGAATCCTGGAGACGGCGTCCGGGGAATTCCCCTCGCGTAGCCTGCCGCCATGCGCGCGGTGGTCTACGACGGATACCTACAGCCCCTGCACGAGGCCGAGTTGCCCGATCCCAAGCCGCCGAGCGACGGTGTCGTCCTGCGCGTCGAGGCAGCCGGTCTGTGCCGCAGCGACTGGCACAGTTGGAATGGGCATGACGACGACATCCCGGGCTTCCCGCATGTACCCGGACACGAGTTCGCCGGCACCGTCGCGGCGGTAGGCCCCGATGTCAGCCGTTGGCACGTCGGCGACCGCGTTACGACCCCGTTCGTGTGCGCCTGCGGTCGCTGCCTGGTGTGCGAGTCGGGCAACCATCAGGTGTGCCCCCACCAATGGCAGCCTGGCTTCGACGGCTGGGGAGGTTTCGCGGAATACGTCGCACTTCCGTCGGCCGACACC
>JBJTIQ010000162.1:0-3350 GCA_046095085.1 Actinomycetota bacterium
TGGGTGAGCACGCAGATCACCGTGCGCGGGTCGGGGGACCGGCTGACCGCCACCTCGGGTCCGATCCATCCGGGAGCACCGCGCTAGTGCCGGCCGCCGGCCTCGTGCTCGCCGCCGGCGAGGGCCGCCGCTTCGGCGGGCCCAAGGCCCCGGCTGTCGTCGACGGCGAGCGACTTGTCGATCGGGCTGTGCGCATCCTGCGCGAAGGCGGATGCAACCCCATCGCGGTCGTGCTCGGGGCCTGGGTGGGCGAGGTGCAAGGGGCTCAGATCGTCGTCAATGACGAGTGGCCCGAGGGGATGGGGTCGTCGGTGCGCGCCGGACTTGGGGCGCTGGAGGCCGACCGCATCGTGATCACGCTCGTCGACCTGCCCGGCATGTCAGCGGAAGCGATCCGGCGGTTCGTCGACTCGCCGTCCCGCTTGGCGCAGGGCGCTTTCGGCGGCGAGCGCGGTCATCCGGTCGTCATCGGGTCCGAGCATGTCGACGGGGTCGTGCGAGCCGCACGGGGTGACAGGGGAGCGCGGGACTACCTACGCGAGCATGCGGCGGAGGTCAGCGTCATCGAGATCGGCGACGTCGCGTCGGGCGAAGACCTCGACGAGCCCCCGGCTCCACCCCGTTGAGTGGCGGGTTGTGCTGCGCCGACACGGCGTGTCGGCAGCACAAGCCGCCACTCAACGGGTTTTAGAGGCCGAGGGTGCGGGCGACGACGAGGAGTTGGACCTCGCTGGCCCCCTCGACCACGCGAAGCATCCGCAGGTGGCGCTGGACGTGCTCAACCGGCCCCTCGCGCATGATCCCCATGCCGCCCAAGACCTGGACCGCACGATCGGCGACCTCGAATGCCTTCTCGGTCGCGTAGTACTTGGTGATCGCCGCGTCGCCCATGATGGCGAGGGCGTCTCCTTCGGTGTCGACGCGCCAGGCGAGGTGGTAGACGAGCCAGCGGATTGCCTCGATATCAGCCTTGCTGCGCGCCAGGGGGAAGGAAACCCCCTGGTTCTTCGCCAGGGGCCTGCCGAAGGCCGTGCGCTTCTGCGCGTGATCGATTGCGGCATCGAGCGCCCACTCGGCCATGCCGAGGGAGTGCGCGCCGATGTAGGCGCGGCCGGAATTGAGGAACGTCATCGCCTCGAGGAAGCCCATGCCGACCTCGCCGATCACGTGGTCGGCCGGCACTCGTGCGCCGTCGAAGAAGAGCTCGGACGGGTGCGAGTCGGAGAGGTTCCACTGCAGTTTGCCGCGCCGGAACTGGTCGGCGGGCACGACGAAGGCCGTGATGCCGCCGGCTGCCCGCTTCTCGGCGTCGGTGACGGCGAAGACGATGGCGAAGTCGGCGTGCTCGCCGTTGGTGATGTAGTGCTTGTGGCCGGTGATCACCCACTCGTCGCCCTCGAGGACGGCTTTCGTGCAGATCGACTGCGCGTCGCTGCCAGCCTCGGGCTCGGTGAGGGCGAAGCACATCGTCTTCGTGCCCGCCACGACGGGGAAGACGTAGGTGTCCCACAGGTGTCGGGGCAGCTTGAGCAGGAGCGGCGAGGGACCGGCCGGATTGGGCGGAGCGATCGCCGCCAAGGCCAGACGCATCCCCGAGCGTGCGGCGTCCTCGACCAGGAGCGTCATTCCGAGCACGGACAGGCCTTGGCCACCCGCTTCCTCCGGCATATAGGCCGCGTAGAAGCCCTCCTCGGCGCTGCGCCGGCGGATCGACTCGACGACCGGGGCGAGCGTGTCGCGGTCGGGGTACTCGCCCCAGAACTCGCGGCCGTGCTCCTCTTCCAGCGGGCGTACCTCGCGGTCGAGGAACGCGGCGAACGACTGCCTCAGGGCGGTCAGCTCCTCCGGGATGGCGAAGTCCATGGATGGATCCTGCCGCAGGCGCGACCGGGCCGCGCGATAGCGTCGCGGTCATGAGCGATGCGACCATCCCCGGTATCGACCCGACGTCGGTCACCCCCGTGCCGTTCCTCGGCGGCTGGACCTCCGGCTCCGCCTCCATCGAGGTGCGCGCCCCCTTCGACGGGGCCCTGCTGGGCTCGATCCCCGAACTCACCCCCGGCGACGTCGATCAGGCGGTGGCCTACGCACAGAAGGCGCTGCACGACGACCCGCTCCCGCAGTGGAAGCGCGCGGAGATCCTCGACAAGGCGGCCCTGCTCCTGGCCGAGCGCCGCGACCAGTTCGGCCAGTGCATCGCCCTCGAGGCGGCCAAGCCCATCAAGACGGCTCGCGTCGAGGCCGAGCGCGCCGTCGGCACCTTCCAGTTCTCCGCCGCCGTGGCGCGCACGCTGACGGGCGAGACCGTGCCTCTCGAGGCCTCATCGGTCGGAGCCGGCAAACTGGGTTTCGTCATCCGGGTGCCCATCGGCGTGGTCGGCGCGATTTCCCCGTTCAACTTCCCGCTCAACCTGGTCGTGCACAAACTGGGCCCGGCCATCGCCGCGGGATGCCCGGTGGTCCTCAAGCCCGCGTCGCAGACGCCCTTCTCGGCGATCCTGCTCGCGCGCATGCTCATCGAGGAGTGCGGTCTTCCGCCGGCCTACCTGCAGATCGTCACCGGCGGCGGGACGACGGTCGGCGGCGCGCTCGTCGACAACCCCGATGTCGCGCTCATCACCTTCACCGGCTCACCGGAGGTCGGCTGGGGGATCCGGGCTCGTGCACCGCGCAAGCGTGTGGGCCTGGAGCTCGGCAACAACGCCCCGGTCATCATCGAGCCCGACGGCGACTGGAAGACCGCGGTCGCGAAGATCAAGATCGCGGGCTTCTCGCACGCCGGCCAGTCGTGCATCTCCACGCAGCGCCTCTTCGTGCACGAGTCCATCGTCGACTCGGTGGCCGCCGAGCTCGCCGATGCCGTCAAGACGCTGGTCGTGGGTGATCCCATGGACGAGGCCACCGATGTGTCTGCCCTCATCTCCACGGGCGAGCGCGATCGCGTCAAGAAGTGGATCGATGAGGCGGTCGCCGACGGAGGTCGTGTCGCGTGCGGCGGGGAGATCGGCGCCGACGGCGTGCTCCAGCCCACCGTCATCGTCGACGCCAAGCCCGACATGAGCGTCTGCGCACTTGAGGTCTTTGGCCCGGTCGTTGCGATCCAGTCGTACTCCGACTTCGACACGGCCCTGCGCCTGGCCAACGACACCCGCTACGGCCTGCAGGCCGCGGTCTTCACCTCCGACATCAGCAAGGCGCTCAAGGCGGTGCGCACCCTCGACTTCGGCGGCGTGCTCGTCAACGAGGTGCCGACGTGGCGCGCCGACCAGATGCCCTACGGCGGCCTACGCGATTCGGGCAACACGCGCGAGGGTCCGGCGTACTCCGTCGAGGAGATGACCGAGGAACGG
>JBJTIQ010000163.1:0-4586 GCA_046095085.1 Actinomycetota bacterium
TGCGGCCGTCGACGACATCCGCCGACAGGTAGCCAACCTGATCAGGCCCGGATTCATCCTCGACCGCGGCATCGACGGGCTCGACGACCTACGCCGCTACCTGATCGGCGTCGAGCGCCGCATCGATCGACTCCCCTCCGATGCGGCCCGTGATCTGCTGCGCATGGAACAGGTCCATCGCGTGGAAGATGCTCTCGACACCCTGACCCCCGAGCAGCGGACCTCCGCAGACGCGCGCGTCGTTCGCGAGTCGATCGAGGAGCTGCGGGTCAGCCTGTGGGCGCAGGATCTGGGCACCCGTCAGCCGGTATCCGAGAAGCGCTTGATGGACGCGATCGCGGGTTTGCGCCAGCGCCGCTAGGCGAAGGACGTGCTCGGCAGGTCCTTGTCGCCGTTGGCGATCGCGTCCACGATGCGTTGAGCCACCGCGTCCGGGGAGAGTCCCTCCGCCAGGCGCGGGGCCTGGCCGGCGAGCGGTCGCGTGGCGAGTCCCGTCTCGGTGTGCGGAGGCCGTGCGTCGATGAGCCTGATGCCCTCGCGACGCAGCTCGCGCGCCGCAGCCGCGTCGTAGGCCATCAGAGCAGCCTTGGCCGCGGAGTAGGCAGCCATCCCCGGCATTGGCTGCTCGGCTACGACGGCGGAGACATGCACGACGAACGGGTCGCGTCCGGCAGCCGCCGACTCGCGCAGAGACGGCAGGGCCGCGCGGAGCAGGCGAATCGGCGCGAGGGTGTCGAGGGTGAAGAGCTCGATGAGGACCTCATCGCTCAACTCGTCGACCGGGCCGAAGGCCACTGCCCCGGCGGCGTTGACGATGCCGTCGATGCCGCCATACGCGTCGCGAGCGGCGGACGCGATGGCGGCGGCACTCGCCGCCTTCCGCACGTCGACGGCGACGAGCTGTCCGTCAATGCCAAGCGAACGCAGTCGCTCCTCGTCGCGCGCGACCAGCGTCAGGCGTGCCCCCGCAGCCGCGAGGAGTCGAGCGATGGGGGCACCCAGCCCACCGGTGGCACCCACGATGACCACGGACATATCGGCGAGGCGGGACATGACCTCACCCTGCCACTCCTCTGCGCGCCCGGCACCCGCAGCACGCATATGCTGGGCACACCAGGGGAGCTCGCAGGACCGGCGGGCTGAGAGGGTGGCCGCCACCACCGACCCTTCGAAACCTGATCTGGGTAATGCCAGCGGAGGGAGCGGCTCGGTGCTTTCGGTCAAGGCCCTCGGTGTCGTCGGCGTCATGGTCGCCGTGGGGACGCTCGCCTCCTGTTCGTCGGCTCCCCCCGAGCCGTCCGGTCCATCCAGCAGCGGCCCGGTGACGGTGCGACTGCTCACGCACGATTCGTTTGCGCTGGGCGACTCGGTGATCGCCGACTTCGAGGCGACCAGCGGGATCAACCTCGAGATTGTCACGGGCGGAGACGCCGGCGAGATGGTCAACCGTGCGGTGCTCTCCGCAGGCAAGCCTGATGCCGACGTGCTGTTCGGGATCGATTCGACGCTCCTGACCCGAGCCATCAATGCGGGGGTGTTCGACCCCTACGTCAGTGCCGACTCGGCCTCGCTCCGGCCCGAACTCGCGACCCTCGGCGAAGGAGTAGTCACCGCTATAGATGACGGCGACGTGTGCGTCAACATCGACGACGGCTGGTTCGCCGAGTGGGACGTCGCCGCACCGACATCCCTCGACGACCTGGTCAAGCCGGAATACCGCGGACTGCTCGTCGTGCAAAATCCGGCGACGTCGAGCCCCGGGCTCGCCTTCCTGCTCGCCACCATCGCCCGATATGGCGACACCTGGCCCGCGTACTGGGAAGCGCTCCGTGCCAACGACGTGCGCGTCGTGAACGGCTGGTCCGAGGCCTACCTCGGCGAATTCACCGCGGGCGGCAGCGAAGGCGACCGGCCCCTCGTGGTCTCCTACTCGACCAGCCCGCCCGCCGAGATCGTCTACGCGGCCGATCCCAAGCCCGAAAAGCCCTCCACCTCGACCATGACCGACGGCTGCTACCGCCAGGTGGAATTCGCCGGGGTGCTGGCCGGTGCGGCGCAGCCCGAGGCCGCGCGGACGGTCGTCGACTGGCTCCTCTCTCCCGAGGTCCAGGCCGACATCCCGCTGTCCATGTTCGTCTTCCCGGCGCGCCAGGGAGTCACCCTCCCCGACGTATTCACGGATTTCGTGACACGACCGACCGCACCACTCGAGATTCCCGCCGCCGACATCGACGGCGGGCGCGAAGGCTGGATCGAGCAGTGGAACGAGATCGTCCTCCGTTGACGCACCTGCGCTGGGCCGCGATTGCGCCGGGGACGTTCGTCGTGGCCCTCGTCGCCTGGCCGGTCGCCATGGTGCTCGTATCCGGGATCGGGCCGGGATCGCTCGAGGTCCTCGCAGCGGCGTCGACGTGGCGCATCCTGGCCTACACAACGGCGCAGGCACTCCTCAGCACCGCCCTGTCACTCGCCATCGCACTGCCCGCCGCCTACGCGATGGCCAGGCTCGCGATCCCCCTGCGTCGCACGATCCTGGCGGTGATCACCGTTCCCTTCATCCTGCCAACGGTCATCGTGGGACTGGCCTTTCGCGAACTACTGCCCTTCCCGGGCACGACGGCCGCGATCGTCATCGCCCACGTGTTCTTCAATGTGGGTCTGGTCGTGCGCGTGGTGACGAGCCTGTGGGAGAAGGTCGATCCGCGCTACGCCCAGGTCGGCGCCTCCCTCGGCCTCTCGCCTCTTGCCACATTCCGGCGCGTCACGCTGCCGCTCATCCGGCCTGCCGTCCTGGCCGCCGCCCTCCTGGCCTTCCTCTTCTGCTTCACGTCGTTCGGCGTGATCCTCGTGCTCGGTGACCCTGCGCTTCCCACGATCGAGGTCGAGATCTACCAGCGTGCGATCCAGCGCCTCGACCTCGCCGGCGCTGCGACGCTGGCCCTGCTGCAGCTCCTCGTAGTCGTCGTCGCCGTCGCGATCTCCAGCCGCCAGCAGGAACGCCTTGCCGTGAGCCAGCGCCTGCAACACGGAGAGTCGCGCCAACCCGTGCGCGGCGCCGGGGCCATCGCGTGCACGGCCTTTGCCTATGTCCTCGCCTTCCTCCTCGTCGTTCCCCTCGTCTCCTTGGTCTCCCGATCACTTCGCGTGGGCGATGGCTGGGGTCTGCAGTGGTACTCGCTGGTCGCGCAGCCGGCTGATGACACGTCGCGATCCGTTCCGCTGCTGCAATCGATCGAACTGTCCCTGCGCTACGCCGTCGTCGCGACGCTCGTCGCCGTTGGCCTGGGCCTCCTCGCCTGCATCGGGATCCAGGCATCGCGGCGCCGGGGAGTCTGGGTCGATGCGCTTGTCACCCTCCACCTCGGCGTATCCGCCGTCACCGTCGGCCTGGGTCTGCTGCTGGGCTCGCTGCGTGGCCCTGTCGACCTCCGGGGATGGTGGCTCCTCGTTCCGCTCGGACAGGCGCTCGTGGCCCTGCCCATCGTCGTGCGCGTGGTGCTGCCGATCCTGCGCTCATTCGACCCGCGCATGCGCGACGTCGCGGCGACGCTGGGCGCCTCCCCCGTGCGCGCCTGGATGGCAACCGAGGGCGCCGCCACCGTCAAGGCGATCGTGCTTGCCGCCGCGCTCGCCTGCGCGGTGTCACTCGGCGAGTTCGGCGCCACGGCCTTCCTCGTGCGCCTGGACACCCCGACGATTCCGGTGCAGGTGGTCCGCCTCCTCGGGCGCCCCGGCGAGGCCAATATCGGGCAGGCCGCGGCCCTTTCCGTCATCCTCGTGGCCATCACGCTCGCCGTCGTCGCCGCCGGTGAGCGCCTACGGCCGCGGCGAGGGGGTGGCTGGTGAATCCCGAAGAAGGGCTGCGCGTCACCGACCTGCGCATCGACTACGACGGCGCAGCGCTGCTCGACCACGTGCACCTGAGCGTCGCGCCCCGCGAGATCGTCGCGCTCCTCGGACCCAGCGGCTCGGGCAAGAGCTCGCTCCTGCGGTGCATCGCCGGAGTGCAGGCTCCCGCCTCCGGGTCGATTTGTTGGAATGGCGATGACATCACCCACACGCCCGCACACCTGCGGCGCATCGGACTCGTCTTCCAGGACCCGCTTCTCTTCCCGCATCGCGATGTCGAAGGCAATGTCTCCTTCGGCCTGCGCGACCAACCCCCGGCGCAGCGCAGCGACCGCGTCGCGCAACTCCTCGAGCTTGTGGGGCTGCCCGGCTTCGGCCAGCGTGACGTCGCCACCTTGTCCGGCGGAGAAGCTCAGCGGGTCGCCCTCGCGCGGGCCCTGGCACCGCGGCCGCGACTCCTCCTCCTCGACGAGCCCTTCGGCGCCCTCGACCGCGACCTGCGCGACCGACTGGGCGTCGACGTGCGCAATCTCCTCCACGCCCAGGGGATTCCCGCCGTCCACGTCACCCACGACCGCGTGGAGGCGGACCTCGTAGCCGACCGGGTCCTCACCCTTGCCGACCTGACAGGCTCCCCCTAGACTCTTGGGTGTCCAAATATTTGACCTCTGAGGAAATCATGGTCGAGACACCCCTGCGCTTCGTCACCGCGGCGAGCCTGTTCGACGGGCACGACG
>JBJTIQ010000164.1:0-6677 GCA_046095085.1 Actinomycetota bacterium
CGCCGAGTGCACTGCTCGCCGCCGATGAGGAACGTCGCCTCGCGGTCCTCCCAGCACTCGTAGATGTTGGGGCAGCCGGCCTCCTGGCACACGGTGTGCAGCCCCTCGCGATCGACGAGGGCGCGGATGGCGGTGTATTCGGGGCCGGTGCGCAGGCGCGTCTTGATCCACTCGGGCTTGCGCTCGATGGGGGTCTCGGCGTTGCGCACCTCCAGGCGCAGCAGCTTGCGCTCGGTCATGTCCGCGACCCTACGCCGGAGAGCGCCTCGACCGCATGGGCCTGCACGATGGGCAGCATCTCGGCCACGGTGACGTCGCGCCCGAGCTCGCTCGACAGGCTCGTGACCTCGGCGTCGCGGAGGCCGCAGGGCACGATGCGGTCGAAAGCGGCCAGGTCGCAGTCGCAGTTGAGGGCGAATCCGTGGAGGGTGACGCCGCGCGAGACGCGCACGCCGATGGCGGCCACCTTGCGATCGGGTCCGCGGGAGTCCGCGGGCACCCACACGCCGCTGCGCCCGTCGACGCGCACGGTCTCGACGCCCACGTCGCCGCAGGCCGCGATAAGGGCGCCCTCCAGTCGGCGCACGTGGGCCACCACATCGAGGGGCATGGGCAGCCGCACGATCGGATAGCCGACGAGTTGGCCCGGTCCGTGCCAGGTGATGCGTCCGCCGCGGTCGACGTCGATGACGGGCGTGCCATCCACTGGACGGTCGAGCAGCTCGGTGCGACGACCCGCGGTGTAGACGGAGTCATGCTCGAGCAGGAGCAGCGTGTCGGACTCGCGGCCATCGACCACGTCGTCGTGGACCTGGCGCTGCAGATCCCAGGCGACGGAGTAGCCGACCGGTGCCGGCCCCAGATGTCTCACGCTCAGCACGGAATCAGCGTAGTCGGCCCGCTGCCTGCCCTGCTCTGTTAGCGTCACTGCCGTCCGGCCAGCCACGGCGGAGGGGGATCTGCGATGGGACCGCTGTCCGCCTGGGCCATTCGGCGCCCGATCCTCGCGCTGCTGGTCTGGGTCATCGCGATCGGCGCTGCGGGGTTCTTCGCCATCACCCTCGACGGCAAGTTCAACGACTCGTTCTCGCTGCCCAACACCCAGTCGGCCCTCGCGCAGAACTTCCTCGAGGAGGTCAATCCCCAGGATGCTAACTCCAACACGGCGACCGTGGTCTGGTCGCCGACCTCCGGGAGCGTGAACGACGAGGCGGTCAAGACCGAGGTCGACGCCATGCTCACGAAGCTGGCCGGCGTGCAGGGCATCACCTGCATCACCTCGCCCTACGGCAAGACCTACGGCACCGGCTGCCCCAAGGCGAAGAGCACGAAGATCCCCTTCCCCCCCGGCACGCCGAAGGACTTCGAGAAGCAGGTCGACGACGCCCTGAAGAACGGCACCACCGACGTGACGTTCCCCGAGGGCACGCCGCAGTCGATCCAGGACTCCCTGCTGAAGCTGCTCAAGGCCAACAAGGCGGCGAAGGAGGCCACATCGACCATCAGCACCGATGGCTCCGTCGCCTACGCCAACGTGACCTTCACCGGCGTGGGCCAGGCGGTCGCCAGCCCCGAGCAGGCCGATGCGTTCGTCAGCGTTATCCAGGCGGCCAACACGCCGCAGCTGCAGGTCGGGGCGACGGGCCAGATCCTGACGGCGGCGAACTCTTCACCCGGCAGCAGCGAGGGCATCGGCATCCTCGTCGCGATCGTCATCCTCATCATCCTCTTCGGCAGCCTCGTGGCCGCGGGCCTGCCGATCGTCGTTGCCCTCGTCGGCCTCATCGTCGGGCAGCTGCTGATCCTGGTCATCGCGAACTTCCTCGACGTCGCGTCGTTCGCGCCCCAACTCGCGTCGATGATCGGCCTGGGCGTAGGCATCGACTACTCCCTGTTCATCCTCAACCGATACCGGCAGGACGTGCTGGGCGGGAAAGACCCCAAGGAGGCCATCGGGCTCGCCGTTCGCACGGCCGGTCGCGCCGTGCTCTTCGCCGGCAGCACCGTCATCGTCGCCCTCCTGGGCCTGTTCGTGCTGGGCGTGACGTTCTTCTACGGGCTGGCCATCGCCGCGGCCACCACGGTGCTCGTCGTCCTGCTGGCGGCGCTGATCCTGCTGCCCGCGCTCGTCAGCCTGCTGGGCCGTCACACGCTCGGCATCCGCATGCCGTGGGCACGTCACCCCAAGGCCGTGCCGCTCGACCAGAGTCGATGGGCGTCCTACGGCGCCCTGCTGCAGAAGGCGCCCTGGCTAAGCGCGCTGCTGTCGCTCGGTCTCGTCGTACTTCTGGCGGTGCCGGCGGTGTCGATCCGCCAAGGCTTCCCCGACAACGGCAGCGCCGCTCCCGGGAGCACGCCACGCGTGGGCTACGACCTGATGAGCAAGGGCTTCGGCGTCGGCGTCAACGGTCCCTTCTTCGTGGCGGTCACCCTGCCGCTGCCGCTTGATGACACCGCCCTGCGCACGGTGATCGAGAAGGTGTCGGCGACGGAGGGCGTCGCGTCGACCATCCCCAATGTCGAGATGCTGCCGCTCTACGAGGGCGCGACCATCGGCGGCAAGGACAGCCCGTTCAGCCAGAGCGGCATCGTGACGAGCGTCCTGGTGCAGCCGACCACGGCCCCCGATGACCCGGCCACCGCTCAACTCCTGCAGCGCCTGCGCGGCGAGACCGCGCAGGCGATCGCGCCGAGCGGCGCGTCGATCTACGTCGGCGGCGTGCAGGCCGTCACGCAGGACTTCACCAACACGCTCATCGCCGTGCTCCCGCTCTTCCTGCTCGTCGTGATCGGCCTGGGTTTCCTGGCCCTGTTCCTGCTCTTCCGGTCGTTCGTCATCCCGCTCACGGCGGCCATCACCAGCCTGCTGAGTTTCGCGGCCGCCCTGGGCGTCACCGTCGCGGTCTTCCAGTGGGGGGTGGGCGCCAGCCTGCTGGGCATTGCGACGACCGGCCCGATCCTGCCCTTCCTGCCGATCATGGTCTTCGCCATCCTCTTCGGCCTGTCGATGGACTACGAGGTCTTCCTTGTCTCGCGCATGCAGGAGGGCTGGAATGCGTCGGGCGACAACAAGGAAGCGGTGCGCCACGGACTGGCTGGCTCGGGCCGCGTGGTCATCGCCGCCGCGCTCATCATGGTCTCGGTCTTCCTGGCCTTCGTGCCCGTGCCCAACGACACCGTCAAACTCTTCGGTGTCGCGCTCGCGTCGGCCGTGCTCATCGACGCGTTCATCGTGAGACTCGTGCTGGTGCCCAGCGTCATGTCGATGCTCGGTCGCGCCAACTGGTGGCTGCCCAAGTGGCTCGCCAACCACATGCCCAAGTTCAGCGTCGAATAGGCCCTACCCGGACGCCTAGTGGGCGATCGGACCTACGTCGAGCCTAGTCTCCACAACGTCACCGGCAACCCGCTCGATTCGGTAGGCGGCAGGACCGTCGGCAGGGTCGACCTCCATGTCGGCGATCACGCGCACGGCTTCCTCGCCCTCGTAGAGGATGCCAATGCGATCGTCGGTGGCGTACGACGTCGGCAGCAGCCCGTTGCCGACGACGCGCTGGAGCAATGGCCGGCGCTGCTCCTCGCTGTCGTAGTGGACGCCGTTGCCGTAGGGGAGCAGGGCGAGTGCGTCGGTGACCACTCGCAGGGTGGGCCCGAAGGAGTCGGTCGGCCCACCGACGTGCCAGCAAATCGAACCCGCGCTTACGCCGGCGAGGATCGTGCCGCGCTCCCACGCCGCTCGCATCGCGGTGTCGACACCATGAAGGCGCCAGAGCGCGAGGAGATTGGCGACGCTCCCGCCGCCCACCCACACGAGGTCGCTGCGTCCGAGGACCTCCTCGGGGTCGCGATTGGGCATCGTGAAGAGGGCGAGGTGGTCGACGTCGCAGCCCAGTGCGCCGAGTGCGGCATAGGAGCGGGCGAGGTACGACGCATCATCGCCGCTCGCCGTCATCACCAGGCAGACGCGCGGACGCTCGGCACCGGTGAGGCGCAGTGCCTCGAGCACCAGGCCACCCGGCTTGAGCACTCCCCAGCGATCGGTGGCCAGGAAGCCGCCGCTCGTGGCCAGGATTCGTCGCGTGGTCATGCGGTGTCCTTTCGCTGAGTCGATCTCGAGCGGGCCACCCCGAGGTCGGAGAGCACGGCGGTGGCGGCGCGTCGTCCGCTGACGAGCGCCCCCTGGATCGACGCGGTGTCGCGGTGATCTCCCGCGACGTAGACCCCGCCCGCCGCGTGCACCGGTCGCTGGATCTCCAGCGGCACCGACATCGAGGGCAGCGCGTAGGGGATGGGATAGGTCGCGATGAGGTCCCAGTCGCCGGTCGGCACGCCGTAGAGCCACGACAGGTGAGCGCGCACGGCGCGCTCGTTCTCCGCCGTCGTGCGCACCCCGAGCGCCGACGCGGACACCAGGGCCTCGCCGGGCGGTGCGTACGTGGGGACCGCGTTGGTGAGTACGACGGTGTTGACGAGCGGGCCACGACGCGCGCCATCGAGCACGAGCACGCCCTCGCCATTCGCGAGCGCGGCACCGTCGCCGCTTGGTCGGTAGTACCACGTGGTCACGGACCGTGGTGCCGGCACGCGCAGTCGCGGGATGAGCCGTGCTGCGGTGGACGGGTCGGTCGCGACGATGACGGCGCTCGCATCGATGCGCTCGCCGCCCGCGGTGACCACGTGGTCGGCGGCAACCAGGTCGACGGCGGTATCGAGTCGCACATCGAGACCGGACGAGAGCTGGTTGGGGATCGTCTGCATGCCGTGCGCGGGCAGCGACGGCGTGCCGCGCACGAAGGAGCGAAGGACGAGGTCGAGGAATCGTCTCGATGTCGTGAGCTCATGCTCGAGGAAGACCCCGGAGAGGAAGGGCCGCAGCAGTCGTTCGATGAGCGAGCGGTCGGCGCCCGCGCGCCGCAGGGCCTCGTAGGCGGTGATGTCGGGCTCGCGACGCAGGGCCGCGGGGCTGCGCACGGCCCGAGAAGCGGCGTACGCGACGAAGCGAGCGGTCGACAGGGGAGTGCCGAGTGGCGCCGTGGCCGAGCCCCAGGCCCAGCGCGGCTCGCGACGCGGATCGCCGACGCGCGCCACCCGACGGCCGCTGCGCCCAGCAAGGACGACCTGCGCACCCGCGACGAAGGGATGCAGATCGAGGGCCTCGAGGTCGAGTACGCGCTTTCCCTCGGGATACGCGGGGTTGTAGAGCTGGAAGCCGCGGTCGAGCAGGAAGCCGTCGATCACGTCGGTCTGGACGCGACCGCCGACCCGGGAGCCAGCCTCGAGCACCGTCGCGTCGACCCCGGCCGCCTGCAGATGGCGCGCGGCAGCGAGGCCTGCCATGCCGGCCCCTACGACGATCACGGTCACCGCGTCACCGTACCGGGCCTGTGGATAGCCGCCGACGCGCTCGCTCGATTCCGGGCACCATGCCGCCATGTCGTTCACGCAGATTCCCGATGGCACTCCGATGACGGTCGTGGTGCCCGTCCAGCAGCCCCGCGATTCCCGGCGCCGTGCCCTCACCCGGGCAGCGGTCGTCCGACACCCCGGACTCGCTGACATCACGTCGGTCCACGACGTCGAGGTCGGTCTCGAGGTGTCCTTCTGCCCACCGTCGGGTGCGCGCCCGTTGGAGATCGACGAGCGTGAGTGGTCGGCCGACGATGTCGTGCGACTCCTGGCCCCCGTCGCTGCCGGCCTCGCGCAGCTGCACGACGCCGACTGCGTGCACGGCGCCGTCACCCTCGATCGCGTGTGGGTGCGGCCCGACGATGCCGGCCTGATCGCTCCCGGCATCGCCGACGGAGTCACCACCGACGACGTTCGCGACCTCGTGAGCCTCATGCGCGATCTGCTGCCCGCCCACTCCGTCGGCGCCGACCTGGCCAGCCTGCTGATCATGGGCACGGATCCGGATGCGTCGGCGCGACCGTCGATGGCGCGGGTGGCGGCGATCCTCGATCTGGCCCGGCGGGGCGGCCAAGCCGCCCCTGTCGGGCTGGCCCGGCGTGTCGGCCAAGCCGCCCCTGTCGATCTGGCCCGGCGTGTCGGCCAAGCCGCCCCTGTCGGGCTGGCCCGGCGCCGAAGTGCGCCCTTGACGTCCCCGCCGGCGCAGCGTCGCGCAGGCACCTGTCCCGAGCCCGTGGTCTTTCCCCTGACTACGCCCTCGGCGAAGGTGCCGCGAGCCCGTCACGCTGCGCCGGCGGGGCGCCTTCCTCGACGTCCGACGTGGCGGATGGTGGCGGTCATCGCCGGCACGGTTGCGGCAGGAGTACTCCTACTCGGGGCCGCTCGCGGATCAGACGCGCCGGTCGTGTGCCCGGCGGCGACTACGAGCCAGATGCCGCCTGGGCAATCGCCTGATCGATGGTCGGATCGCTCCAGCTGAAGCCGTCGGACTCCAGGACGGCCGGGAGCACACGCTGGCTGCCGAGCACGTCCTGCGAGAACTCTCCGAGCGCGGCCTTGATGGCGAAGCTCGGCACCGGGAGCACGGTAGGCCTGCCCAGCACGCGACCCATGGCGGAGGTCACCTCGGCATTGGTCACGGGGTTGGGTGCCGTGAGATTGACCGGGCCGCGGTAGCGATCGTCCTCGAGCAGGGCGATGAGCGCGGCCACCTCATCGCGCAGGGAGATGAACGACCAGTACTGCTTGCCGGAGCCGACCTTGCCGCCCAG
>JBJTIQ010000165.1:0-7645 GCA_046095085.1 Actinomycetota bacterium
ATGCGGTAGAAGGGATGCAGGCTCGACATCGGGTCCTGGAAGATCATCGCCATCGCTTCGCCGCGCAATTCGCGCACCTGATCGTCGCTCATGGCGATGAGGTCCTGGCCGTCGAGCCACACCTGGCCGGTGATGTCGGCGAAGTTACGGTTGAGCAGGCCCATCACGGCCTGGGCGGTCACGCTCTTGCCCGAACCCGACTCCCCGACGATCGCCAGCGTCTTGCCCTTGTCGACGCTGAACGACAGGCCGTCGACGGCACGCACCACGCCATCGCCGGTGGGGAAGCTGACGTGGAGGTCCTTGACCTCGAGGAAGGCGCTCATGCCAGCCGCACCCGGGGATCGATCACGGCGTAAAGCAGGTCGACGACGAGATTGGCGACGATGATGAACGAAGCGGTGACGAGGGTGACTCCGACCAGGATGGGCAGGTCAGGGCTGAGCACGGCGGAGACCGCGAGGCTGCCGAGCCCGGGCAGACTGAAGATGGTCTCGAGGATGATCGCGCCGCCTAGCAGGCCGGCGAAGTCCAGGCCCGCCGCCGTCACGATGGGGGTCAGGCCGGCGCGCAGGGCGTGCTTGCGAATCACGACGCTCTCGGGGAGGCCCTTGGCGCGCGCCGTGCGGATGTAGTCGTCGTTGAGCGTCTCAAGCATCTGACTTCGAGTCAGGCGCGTGTAGAACGCCGCGTAGAGCACGGCCAGCACGAGCCAGGGCAGGATCATGGTCTGCACAAACTGCAGCGGGTCGACCCATGGATTGACGTATGACGGGAACGGCAGCAGCTGCCAGCGGATGATGACGAAGTAGATGACGACGAGGCCGATGAAGAAGGACGGCAGCGAGTAGCCGACGAGCGAGATGCCCATGACCGTCTTGTCCTGCCAGCGGCCACGTCGCAGGGCGCTGTAGACGCCGAGGGCCACTCCGCCGATGAGGAAGAGGACGAAGGCACCCATCGCCAGGAAGAGCGTTGCGGGCAGGCGCTCCAAGATCAGCTTGAGCACCGGCTCCTGGCGCGTGAAGGAGTAGCCCAGGCAGGGGGCGTTGCAGACGATGGCACCCGGCCCCTGGCCATAGGTGCGGCCCATCACCAGTCCCTGCAGGAAGATCCAGTACTGCTCGATGACCGACTTGTCCAGGCCCAATCGGATGCGATTGGCCTCGATGGTCTCGGGGGTACAGATCTTGCCGCAGGTCAGGCGTGCAACGTCGGCGGGCAGGAGGCTGAAGAGCACGAAGACGGTGAAGCTCAGCAGGAGAAGCAGGAGCAGCATGATCAGGACGCGCCTGATCACGTATCCGGCCATGTCACCTCCCTGGGTCTCCCGCGCCGATTCGTGCCATGGCAGTGGGACGGGGGGCGGGGCCCGAGCCCCGCCCCCCAGCTCACGTCGCGGCTCCTACTGGGTCGCGTACATGATCGGGTACGGGAAGGACCCGTACGCCGACCAGCTGAAGACCGGGCCGACCTTGGTGCCGGCCAGGCGCTGATCGCGACCGAAGCGCGTGGGAACGACCCACATCTGCGCTGCGGCCTCCTTGCTGAGCTCGTGCCACATCGTCGCCTGCTTATTGCGATCGACCTCGATGGACGCCGCCTTCACCTTCTCGGCGAACGCGGGATCGTCCACGCGGGAGAGGTTCCAGCCCTGCACGAACAGCGGCGGGAGCACGGTCGAGGCGTTGGGCCAGTCCGGACCCCATCCGCCGGTCATGATCTCGTTGCCGTTCTCGAACACGACGCCGTAGTACTGGCCGCGCTCGATCGGGTTGGGCTTGACGGTGATGCCGGCCCGCTTCAGCGACTCGACCCAGATAGCCACAGCCTTGTCGCTGTCCTCGCTCTGGGCGTAATCGATCGTGATCTCGGTGGGGCAGTTCGCACCCTCCGAGAGCAGCTTCTTCGCGAACTCCGGATCGCCGGTGCCGGGCACGGCCTGGCCGAGCAGGCCATCCCACAGCCCTGTCGGGGCGTAGTCGATGCCGATGTTGGGCTTGACCACGCCGTCGGCGTAGGTGCCTGCGAACGTGCCACCCGCGTTCTTGATGAGCGCGTCACGGTCGAGGGCAACACCGATGGCCTGGCGGCACTTCTGATCCGGGATCTTCTCGACGTTGACGGCCGCGTAGATCGTGTAGGGATCGAAGGCGTCAATGCGACGTGACTCGTATTGCGGGTCCTCGAACACGACCGGCAGTGACGCCGTCGTGAGGCCCTGCACCATCGCGTACTGATCCTCGCCGGAGCTCTGGATCACGCGCTGGTCGGCGACCGTCTCCTCGATACCGAAGTTGTAGACCCACGAATCGGGGTACGCCTTGCGGTAGGGATCGGACTCGGCGCTCCAGTTTTCGTTGCGGACCAGGACGAGCTTGCCACCCTTGCCCTTCGAGTATTCCTGGATCTTGTAGGGACCGTTGGACATCGGCTTGTTGGCGTATTCCTCGCCCGCAGCCATGCCGGCCGGAACCGCGCTGAAGCCAAGCGTGACCGTGTAGTTGAAGTCGGGCACGGGCTGGTTGAGGTTGAACGTGATGGTGTTGCCGTCGCACACCACGGCCTTGTCGAACAGCTCCTGGCCGGTGCCGTCGGACGGGCCCTTGTAGGCCGAACTGCCGTCTTCCTCGGTCGGAATGTCGAGGTAGGTCACGGCGTAGACCGGACCACCCTGGGCAAGGCCGATGTCGAACTGGCGCGAGGTGCCGTAGGCGACGTCTGCGCAGGTGACGGGGTTGCCGTCCTCCCACTTCATGCCGTCACGCAGCGTGAACTGCCAGGTCTTGCCGCCATTGCTGGCGGTTCCCGTGTCGGTGGCCATGTCGGGCACGAGGGTGGTGCCCTCGGCGTCTCCGGGCGCAACCTGATAGGCCGTGAGGGACCGCTGGATCGTCGCTCCGAGGAATGCGAGGTCTTCACCGGTGTAGACGACCTGGGGGTCGAGGGTGAGGATCTGCTCCGCGGGGCTCAGGATCGTGAGCGTGCCGCCCGCCTGGCCTTCCTGTGTGGGCGAGGCGGAACCGCCACCGTCCGATGATCCGCCGCAAGCGGCGAGGAGAAGCGCGCCGGAGGCAGCAATCGCTGCGAGCGCCACGCCCTTCCTGTGCTTCAACATGTTTCCTCCTTGTGTGGCACCTACGGTCACCGGACGTGAGCCGTTTCTCCCTCGGCCCTGGCGGGCCGATCGGTGTCGATCGGGAGTCTGTGGGAACGGCGCATCATTTGGCCGCCTTGGGGTCGAGGGCATCGCGCACGCTATCGCCGGCGAGGTTGAACGCCACGACGACGATGACGAGCACGGTGCCCGGGATGAAGAGGTATGAAGGCACCAGGGTGAAGTACTGGACCGACTCCGAGAGCATGGCGCCGAACGACGGCTCCGGGGGCAGGATGCCGACGCCGAGGAACGACAGAGCCGCCTCGACGGCGATATAGGTCGGCAGCAGCAGGGTCGCGTAGACGAGGATCGGCGCCCAGAGATTGGGCAGGATCTCGCGGAAGAGGATGCGCGGGGTGCCCGCGCCGATCGACAGGGCCGACTCGACGAACTCGCGCTCGCGCAGGCTGAGCACCTCGCCGCGCACGATGCGCGCGAGGTAGGGCCAGCCGAAGAGGCCCAGCACGAGGATGAGGTAGGTGATGCGCGAGGCATTGCCCTCGGGCACGCCGAGGGCGGTGAGCCGCTGGGTGAGGGCGCCCGAGAGGGCCAGCACGATCAGCAGGAAGGGGAACGCGAGGATCAGGTCCATGAAGCGGCCGATGGCCGCGTCAGTGAAGCCGCGCGCGTAGCCGGAGATGATGCCGAAGACCGTGCCGAGGATGATCACCAGGATCGTGGCTGACGTCGCGATCAGTAGCGAGATGCGCAGACCGTAGAGCAGCCTGGCAAGGATGTCGCGCCCGGTGCCCCACTCCACGCCGAGCGGGTGGTCAAGGCTCGCCCCGCCCCAGGGACCGATGGGCTTGCCGCCCGAGTCGTCGATCGCCGAGGCATCGAGTTCGTAGGGGTCGACGCCGATGAGGCGGCAGATCTGGGGGGCAAAGATCGCGACGAGCACGATGATGATGAGGACGATCGCGGAGGCGATGAAGGTCTTGTCGCGCCGGAGGCGTCCCCAGGCGATCTGGGTCAGCGAGCGACCCTTGATCTCCTGGGTGGGCTCTGCAGGAGCCTCGACAGCCGTGGACACGCAATCCGCCTCTCCGCCCCGGGGCCGGGACGGTCGCACTGTACGCCCGAGTAGCCCCCCATTTGGGGCGGTCCGGTGAACGCCTCGGGATCGTGATCGGATCGCGACCCCCGTGAGGGGGACGTCCCCTCAGGAGGGTCGGCCGCCGCCCCGCGAGCGTGACTTCGCTCGGTCCGTGGCCGCCAACTGGACCTTGCGGATGCGGACCGCCCGGGGCGTCACCTCGACGCACTCGTCCTCGCGGCAGAACTCCAGGGCCTGCTCCAGGGACAACTGCCTGTGCGGGATGAGCGGCACGAGCACATCACCCGAGGACTGGCGCATGTTGGTGAGCTTCTTCTCCTTGGTCGGGTTGACGTCTAGGTCATCCGAGCGGGAGTTCTCGCCGACGATCATGCCCTCGTAGACGTCGGTGCCCGGCCCGACAAACATGGTGCCGCGCTCCTGCAGGTTGGCGAGGGCAAAGCCTGTCGTCGGGCCGGTGCGGTCGGCGACCAACGATCCCGTGGGCCGCGTGCGAAGCTCGCCGTGCCAGGGCTCGTAGCGATCGAAGACGTGATGGAGCAGTCCGGTGCCACGGGTTTCGGTGAGGAACTCGGTGCGGAAGCCGATGAGTCCTCTGGCGGGCACGAGGTAGTCCATGCGCACCCATCCGGTGCCGTGATTGACCATCTGCTCCATGCGACCCTTGCGCAGCGCCATGAGCTGCGTTACGACGCCGAGGTAGTCCTCGGGTATATCCACGCTGAGGCGCTCCATCGGCTCCTGGAGCTTGCCGTCGATCATGCGCGTGACGACCTGCGGCTTGCCCACGGTGAGCTCGAATCCCTCGCGCTTCATCAATTCGACGAGAATCGCCAGCTGCAACTCGCCGCGCCCCTGGACCTCCCAGGTGTCGGGTCGCTCAGTGGGCAGCACGCGAATCGAGACGTTGCCGACAAGCTCCTGGTCGAGGCGCGACTTCACCATGTTGGCCGTGAGCTTGGTGCCGCCGCTGCGCCCCGCCAGCGGCGAGGTGTTGATGCCAATGGTCATGGAGATGCTGGGCTCATCGACGGTGATGACCGGCAGTGCCACGGGGTTGTCCGGGTCGGCGAGGGTGTCGCCGATAGTGATCTCGGGCATGCCGGCGACGGCGATGATGTCGCCTGGCCCCGCGCTGTCGACCGGCACGCGATCGAGCGCCTCGGTCATGAGGAGCTCGACGACCTTGGCGCGCTCGACGGACCCGTCGGACTTCAACCAGGCCACCTGCTGGCCCTTGCGGATCGTGCCCTGGTGCACGCGGCACAGCGCAAGACGACCGAGGTAGGGCGACGCATCGAGGTTGGTCACGTGCGCCTGCAGGGGCGCGTCCTCGTCGTACGACGGTGCCGGGATCGCCTCCAGCAGCGTGGCGAAGAGTGCCTCGAGGTTCTCCCCCGCCGGCATGCCCCCGTCGTCAGGGCGCTCGCGCGAGGCCCGGCCGGCCTTTGCGCTGGTGTAGACGATGGGGAAGTCGATCTGCTTGTCCGTCGCATCGAGGTCGAGGAAGAGTTCGTAGGCCTCGTCCACCACCTCCGCGATGCGCGCGTCGGGGCGGTCGACCTTGTTGATGACGAGGACGACGGGCAACTGCTTCGCGAGGGCCTTGCGCAGGACGAAGCGGGTCTGGGGCAGCGGCCCCTCCGAGGCGTCCACGAGCAGGACGACGCCGTCCACCATCTCCAGGCCGCGCTCGACCTCGCCGCCGAAGTCAGCGTGCCCCGGCGTATCGATGATGTTGAAGGTGACGCCGCCCTCCGGTGCGGACGGGCCGGCGTACTTCACGGACGTGTTCTTGGCGAGGATCGTGATGCCCTTCTCGCGTTCGAGGTCCATCGAATCCATCACGCGATCGTCGACATCCTGATTGGCGCGGAAGGCCCCCGACTGCCACAGCATCGCGTCGACGAGGGTGGTCTTGCCGTGGTCGACGTGGGCCACGATGGCCACATTGCGCAGGTCCGATCGGGTCGCGAGCATCGGATGACTCTAAGTGTCGCTCCTGGCTAGGGCGTCGACGGCCTCGCGATCTGACTCGAGCCACTCGATCTCATCGAACTCACTCGGGGCGAGCCAGCGAAGTTCGTCGTGGTGATCCAAGGGCTGCGGCTCGCCTGCCGCGAGGCGCGCGACATAGAGGTGCAGGACGAGGTCATCGTGCAGCGGCCACTCCCCCGAAAGACGACGGACCACCTCGATCTCGACACCGAGTTCCTCGCGGATCTCGCGCACGAGAGCCTGCTGCTCGGTCTCGCCCGGCTCGACCTTGCCACCGGGGAATTCCCATCGGCCAGCCGCCCACGCCGGACGCGTGCGACGCGCGGCGAGATAGCGACCGTCTCGCAGGATGGCGGCCGCGACGACGACCGTCATGCGATCTCGATGCCCGCCTCGCGCCAGGTCGTCTCGGCTGCCTCCGCGGCATCAGCACGCACGAGGATGTAGTCAGTGTCGTAGGTGGAGACGCCGAGGATGCCAAGGCCTGCCGCGGCCAGCGGCGCGGTGAGCGCCGACATGATGCCCACGGCGGTGAAGTCGATGCTGCCGGGCACGCGATAGGCGCGCCACGGGCCCTGCGTGTTCTGCGCCTCGACGTGAATGCCGGCGTCGGTGATGATGCTGAGCTCATCGGTCGAACGCGATACCGAGACGAAGGGCGACTGCCACACCTGCGCCGGGACGTCGGCAGTCGGTGCCAGGCGATGCGCGGCGTACTCGCCGGGAACGCGTTGGAGAGAGATGCTCATGTCAGCCATGCGCGCATCCTAGGGTGCCCACATGACCTGGTATTCGGAGATTCCTGCCCGACGTACGCGACAGATCGCGGGCGATATCTGGCTCGTTGCGTGGAGCGCACTGTGGATCTGGGCGGCACTTCGCGTCTACGACCTCGTGATGAACCTCGCCGCTCCCGGGCTTGCCGTCGCAGACGGAGCGACAGACCTGGCTGGTCGCTTCACGTCGGCGGGCGACGCCGTCGGCGGAGTTCCCTTCATCGGAGACGCGCTTCAATCGCCCTTCGACGGCATGGCTGGCGCGTCGGAGTCCATCGCCGCGGCCGGGCAGACCGCGGCCGATGCGGTCGGGATGCTGGCACGCTTCCTCGCCATCGCGCTCGCGGTGCTCGGCATCGCATCGTGGGCGATGCTGTGGGTGCCGATACGCGTCGCGTTCATTCGCCGAGCGACTGCGGCCAAGCGGTTCCTGGACTCCACGGAGGACCTCGACCTCTTTGCCCTGCGCGCGATGGCGCGCCAGCCGCTCCACCTGCTCGCGAAGATCAGCGACGATCCGGCGGGGGCGTGGCGCCGAGGCGATCAGCGCGTCATCGGCGAGCTGGCGGCGCTGGAGTTGAGGTCCGAGGGACTGCGCCCACTGCCCGCCGGACGCTAGTCAGCGAGCGAGGTACTCCCCGAGGGAGTCGAAGT
>JBJTIQ010000166.1:0-5314 GCA_046095085.1 Actinomycetota bacterium
GTCTCCCTGAAAAAAGGCTAGCCACGCCTTGTGGCGCCCGTGTACCTCTAACCCAACCAGAGATGCAAACCGAAGCGCAGAAATACCGCCAAGCGTGGGTAGAACACCTGATGCAGCAGGAGTGGACACACTCCTTCGACCTGACTACCCGCTTCCCGTACACGCCAGAGGCTCTCTACCGGGAGTTCGAGAGGTTCCTCAGGCGCCTCTCTAGGGCCACCCAGAGGCCCATACGGGCCTTTCTAGCCCTCGAGCAGACCACGACAGGCCATCTCCACGCCCACGCCCTCCTGGGCTGCACGGAGGCCCTTAAGGCTGATCACCTCAAGCGCACCTGGCGTTCGGGCTTCAGTAGGCCAGAGGTCCTCAGGGACGCTACAGAAGCTGCCCGATACGCTACGAAGTGGGCGCCGGCGAATGAGGAGACGTACCGGATCTACGGGCGGGACGAGCTGTGGCGAAGGCCCCTATAGAGCACTCCTGGGGGGTATGTCAGTCCGCTGGCAACGGCCACTCGGAAGTACCCCGTCCGTTGGATGGTCCATCGGTGCATGTCAATGAGGAGCCTGCGGGATGGTTACTCAGGCCGCCGCAGCATGTCATCTCTCAACGGCCCGCGAGGGCGCCGTCAATGAGCGTCTTCCATGGTCCAGCCGGGGTCCACATAGCCTGCAGGTCGCGCAGCGCTTGCGACGGATCAGTTTTGTTCGGCGTGGGCGGCGGTCCCACCGGCACGTCCGATCAGTCCCCGCTGGATGCGCCACCCCACCTGGACGCAGCGCGGACGCCGCCAGCGCGAGATCGGAGGCCGGTCGCCGCCCGCTACGCGGCGCTGGCGAGGTCGGCGATCGCGCCGTATGCTCCACGAATCGACGGCCAACCCCGATTGAATTTCCTATCCCTGACACGTTGCGTCTCGGACCGCTGACGGTGCGGGTCATGTCCCTGCGGATCATGTCGGGGCTCGCGCTCGCGGCGCTGTGTAGCGCGTGCCGCGCCGAACAGCCGACGGCGAGCGTGGGCCCACCGTCATCCGGCACGCCGATCGCCGCGCCGCGCGGGAATGCGAGTGCCGACGGCTTCTCGGCCACGGCGACCGGCGCCACGTATCGCGCCACCACGTCCGGACGCACGGGGTGGTTCGCCGTGGGGCAGAGTGCCGACCTGATGCTGAGCGGCTTCGGGTTCGATCGCTCCGGTGGTGGGCTCATGTTCAACCACCCGAGGGCGATCGCCAGCGACGGGACGCGACTGTTGGTCTCGGACGGCCACAACAATCGTGTGCTCGTGTGGCAGCAGGCCCCGACAGCCAACACGCCACCGGATCTGGTGCTCGGACAGGCCGACCTCGACCGGAATGCGCCGGGAAACGGCCTTGGCCAGATGAACTGGCCGGGACAGGTGTCCGTCGCGGCCGACGGGCGGGTCGTGGTGGCGGACACCTACAACGACCGCCTGCTGGTGTGGCTCACGTTCCCCACGCGCTCCGGGCAGCCGGCCGACTACGCGATCACGCACGCCACCCTGCGCTGGCCGTGGGGCGTCTGGACCGACGGCACGCGCCTCGTCGCCAGCGCCACGGCGGGGCGCGCGATCCTCGTCTGGAACCGTTTCCCGACGGCGTCGCAGCCACCGGATTTCACCCTGAGCGACCCCAGCATCGGGACACCGCGGACGATCATCAGCGACGGCCGGTTCCTGCTCGTGGGCGACCACAACGGAAACGGAGACCAACCGGGCAACTGGCTTTGGCGCACGTTCCCGGTATCCGCGGTCCGGCCGGACGCATTTCTGCGCGATCCGATCGATGGCAACGCCGGGTGGCTTCACGGCAGCGTCTCTCCGGACGGTGGGGTGTGGACTATGGGCCGTGGGCTCAATGTCTGGCGCGGCGTTCCCACGGGAACCACCCCGGATCAGGTGATCTCCGGGTACCAGTACCGCGCCGGCGACGGCGGGGGACTCGCGTTCGCCCAGGAGCGGCTCTACGCGGTGGAGTACAACGGCAACAAGGTTTCCGTCTATCGGACGCTGCCGGCAACGGCATCGGCGCGGCCCGACTTCGCCGTCGGGAGCCCGTCACTCGACGTGAACACCCTCGCGTCGTGGTTCATCACGAATCCGGTACCGGCCACCGACGGCGTGCGCCTCTACGCGTCATCCGACTTCGACCGGATGCTCGTCGTGTGGAACCGCATCCCCGACGAAAGCGGGGCGCTGTGGGACTGGCGCTTCACCGTGCCGTTCGCGCCGTGGGACAATGCCCTGCGTGGCGACACGCTGCTGCTGGCCGGTCAACGGCAGGTTGCGATCTGGCGATCAGCGCGCGCAGGGCAGGGACAGTTGCCCGACCTCAACTACCGCGACCGCATCGGCAGTGTGGTGTTCCAGGAGCTGCGCGGCATTGCCTATGACGGCCGGTACTTCTATCTCGCGGACACGCAGGCTGGTCGCGTGTACGTGTGGGAGGGGCTGCCCGATGCCAGCGTCGATCCGGTGGCCACGCTGACCGTACCGCGTGTCACCCGCCTCTCGAGCGATGGGACGTGGCTCGCGGTGACGGTCACCGACCAGCAGCAGGTGCTGCTCTACCGCGTGTCCCAGCTGCGAACGGCGGCGGCCCCAGTGACGGTGGGCGGGAACGGCCTGTTCAACCTGCCGCAGGGGGCGAAGCTCGCGCGGGGCGCGCTGATCGTGGGTAACACGAACAACAACCGTGTGCATCTGTGGCGATCGGTCGAGGACGCGGCCGCGGGTCGCGCCGCCGACGTGGTGCTCGGCAGCCAGCAGGCTGCCGGTGTACCCCAGGCGACGGCCGGCGGGTTCTTCTGGCCGGGGTCGGCCGCCTACGACGGTACCCATCTCTGGATCGGAGAATTCAAGTTCTCGGGGCGTCTGCTGCGGTACTCGGTGAGGTAGCGCCGGCCCTCGGGCGCCGTCGCGCGAACTGGCAGGATGTCGCGACGGGCGCGAAGCTCTGGGTGAGTGGCGTGCTTGCAGGCGCGGCATCCGGTGCTCGTCCGTCTCCCCCTCTCGTGGATCGCCGCATGCCACGCCGTTTCTTCCCCCGTTGCCGACGCGTCGGCCATGCCCTCGCGCTGATCGTGCCTGTCTTGTTGCTGCTGGCCCCGCCCGCACACGCCCAGGCTCGTGCGGCCGCCGCCCGCTACGCGGCGCGGGCGCGGTCGGCGATCCCGTCGTATGCTCCACGAATCGACGGCCCACCCCGTTTGAAATTCCTATCCCGATCCCGTGGCTTCCGAGGCCCACGACCGTACCGACGCTGTGTCCGTGGAGGATCAGCTCTTCCTGCGCGACCAGCACGTGCGTGATGTCTCCGCCCGCTCCTCCGACCTTCTCGGGGTAGCCGAGTTCGAGGCCGGCCTCAAGGACGGCTCAGTGCGCGCGCGACGACGTCAGCCGTTCGGCGGCACGTCCGCGAGGCCCTGGCGCTCCAGCAGGTCGGCGATGGCCGCGGCGATGGCGGGCTTGCCCTCCACGCGCTGCTCCCCATCGCGCGTGACCACGTACGACACCTGGGCCACGCCGCGGGTCTCCTCGCCGCGGTTGGCCACTACCACGGGGTAGCGCTGGAGGCGCTTGCGGGCCTCCGCCAGCAGGTCCTCGTGGCATACGCCCTCAAGGTACTTGAAGGACCCGAGGAAGAGCGCGGGATCCTGGGCCCGCACGAGGTCGATGATCTTCTCCGTGGGCACGAGCTCGAGCGGAAGGGAGGCCTGCCCGCTCCGGAGCTTGCCCTCCACGGGCGCGGCCGGGCGGTAGTCGGCCACGCCCGCCGAGAACACGCCCGCCGCCTGACCCCGGCGCACGTGCTCAAGGACCTGGGCCTTGTAGTCGTCGTAGGAGCGCGCGATCGCCACGGGCAACCAGCGGGCCGGGCGCCACGCGCCGTCGCCGAGGATGAACGTGGACTCAGCACCGCGCAGCAACAGCTCTTCGTGCACACAAGCGCCGAGGCGCCCGCGGAAGCGGTTGAGGATGCGGCGCACCCCGTCGATGGGCACCGGCGTGGGCCCACCTGTGACGAGGATGCGCTTGCCCTTGAGCGGCGAGCGTGACCGCGCGCGGCACACGGCCGCCACCAGGCGCTCCTCGTCCGGGAGGTTGTGCGTGCCGGAGTCGGCGCGCGGCGCCACGCGGCGCACGCCCAGCGCCGCGAGCGACCGGCAGTTCGCCACGAGCACGTCGTGGTGCATGGAGCCATGCATGGTGGGGGCCACCAGCACCTCGGTGCGGCCCTGCTGCATGCGCCCGAGCGCCGACGCCAGCGCCGAGGTCACCACCGTGTCGGCCACGCCCGCGGCCATCTTGCCGATGGTGTTGTAGGTGGCCGGTGCCACCAGATAGCAGTCGAAGGGCTTGGCGTCGGACAGGTGCTCCGCGCGCCAAGTCAGTGCCGTCACCAGCGGCTGACACGTGGACCACTCGAGCGCCTCGCGCCCCACATAGTGCAACGCCTCGTCGCTGCAGAAGGCCACCACCTCGGCGCCGCGCCGCCGGAGCGCGCGGGCGAGGAGCGGCGTCTTCATGGCGGCAATTCCGCCGCACACGAGGAGCGCCACGCGCTTGCCACGCAGGTGCGCAGACACCTCGGGCACGTCGTGGTCGCCGATGGGCGCGCTGCGCGGGGGGGAGAGGTCCCAGTCGAAGGTCTTCATGCGGGCTCCTCGAGGTGGCCATGCAGATCGCCGGCGAGGGCCACCGCGGCGGCCAACGCCACCTGAAAGGCACGACGGGGCTCGCTCTCGCACAGGGCGCGCGCGCGCGTCACCCACGCGGGCACATCCCAGCAGCACGGCTGCAGCGCGTCGGTCACCACGTTGAGCAGCTCGAACTGGTCGAGGTCGAAGCTGCTGCGCCGGGCCATGGCGGCGTCGAGCTCGGGGAGCACCTGCACCTCGAACGGCTCACCGCCGGACACGTACGCCCACGGGTGGAACGGCCTGCCCACACCGAAGGTGCAGGGGAGGAGCTCGAGGATCCTCGGCCACGCGGTGCCGAACTGCCGCAGGCAGGGGTCCGTGAAGGAGCACTCCGCCACATGCCAGCGCGCGTCGAGGCGGACCGCGGCCATGTAGTGCCGCACCTGCCGCTGCACGAGGTGGTGCCACGCGGGTGGCAGCAGCGGCTTGACGAAGCTGGAGTCCCCGCGCAGCTCCACGAATCCCGCCTCGAGGCCCGCCGCGCGGAACAGCGCCACCGCGAGGTTGCTCTTGGTGGTGCACATGCCGGAGCCGAGGCGCAGCGTGTCCGACGCGCGTATCCACCACGGACCGAAGCGGTACGGCAGGTC
>JBJTIQ010000167.1:0-4582 GCA_046095085.1 Actinomycetota bacterium
GACGCTCCCCAGGAGCAGGCGAAATCCGACGAACCCATCGAAGAGGCAGAGGATCCGCGGTTCACAGCGGCCTACGACGCCATCGAGGCCGGCGACTGGGCTGCCGCGGCCGACGCCTACCGAGCCGTGCTCCTCGAGGCACCGGGCGACGCCGATGCGATTGCCGGTGTCGCGCTGTGCGAGATGCAGGTGCGCCTGGAAGGCGGTGTCGAAGCCGGAGCGCTGCGTGACGCCGATCTGGCGGCGGTCGCCGGCGATTGGGCGACGGCGTTCGCCGCGTTGCTGGCCCAGGTGAAGTCCACCGAGGGCGATGAGCGCGAGGCGGCCCGTCAGCGCCTACTCTCCTTCTTCACCGCGGCGGGCGATGATCCGGCGGTGCCACCAGCGCGACTAGCGCTGTCAAACGCGCTGTTCTAGAAGTCGCGGGAGGGGCGCAGCCACACGGTTGCCAAAGGCGGCACCGCGATGTCCGCTGAGGCGGGCCGCCCGTGCCACTCCGGCCCATCGGCATCGACTGCGCCGAGATTGCCCACCCCTGACCCGCCGAACTCGCTCGCATCGGTGTTGAGCACCTCGTCCCACCGCCCATCGATGGGCAGACCCACCCGGTAGCCGATGTGGGGCACCGCGGACATATTGGCGATGCAGACGAGCGGTTCACCGGCGTCGTCCCAGCGAATCCAACTGAAGACGTTGGAACCCGAGTCATTGGCGTCGATCCACTCGAAGCCGCCCGGGTCGTCGTCGCGCTGCCACAGGGCCGGTGTCTCCTGGTAGACGCGGTTGATCTGGCGCACGGCCGCCTGCACGCCCTGGTGCTCGGGGTAGTCCAAGAGCCCCCACTCGAGACCGCGATCGGCATTCCACTCGCTGCCCTGGGCGATCTCCGCACCCATGAAGAGCAGCTTGCGGCCGGGGTGCGCCCACATGAACCCGAGGTAGGCACGCAGGTTTGCGAACTGCTGCCACCGGTCGCCGCTCATCTTGCCGACGAGCGAGCCCTTGCCGTGTACGACCTCGTCGTGCGACAGGGGGAGCACGAAGTGCTCGCTGTAGGCGTACATCATCGCGAAGGTGAGCTCGTTGTGGTGGTACTGCCGATGCACGGACTCACGCCGCATGTAGCCGAGCGAGTCGTGCATCCACCCCATGTTCCACTTGAGCCCGAAGCCGAGGCCGCCGAGGTAGGTCGGTCGCGTGACCCCCGGCCACGCCGTGGATTCCTCGGCAACGGTCACGATGCCCGGGGCTCGCTTGTAGACGGTGGCGTTCATCTCCTGGAGGAATCCGACGGCATCGAGGTTTTCGCGGCCACCGTATTGATTGGGGGACCACTCGCCTGCCTTGCGTGAGTAGTCGAGGTAAAGCATCGACGCCACCGCATCGACGCGAAGGCCATCTACGTGGAACTCCTCGATCCAGTAGACGGCGTTGGCGACCAGGAAGTTGCGCACCTCGGTGCGTCCGAAGTCGAAGATGTAGGTGCCCCAGTCGGGATGCTCACCTCGCTGCGGATCGGGATTCTCGTAGAGCGCGGTGCCGTCGAATCGCCCGAGCGCCCAGGAGTCCTTGGGGAAGTGCGCAGGCACCCAGTCGACCAGGACCCCAATGCCAGCCTGGTGCAGCGCGTCGACGAGGTGACGGAATTCATCGGGCGAGCCAAAGCGCGACGTGGGCGCGAAGTATGACGTCACTTGGTATCCCCACGACCCGCCGAAGGGATGCTCGGCGACGGGGAGGAACTCGACGTGGGTGAAGCCCATCTCCTGGACGTAGGCGGTGAGTTCGATCGCGAGCTGGCGGTAGTCCAGGCCGGGACGCCAGGACCCCAGGTGGACCTCGTAGATCGACATCGGCGACCGAAGGGCATCTCGGGTCGCGCGCCGGTCGAGCCATTCCCCATCGCCCCACTCGTAGTGGCTCGTGAAGACCACGGATCCGGTGGCCGGTGGGACCTCCGTCGCGAAGGCGAAGGGATCGGCCTTCTCGCGCCAGACCCCATCCTGGCCGAGAATCGCAAACTTGTAGACGGTGCCGTCACCGATGGCGGGTACGAACAATTCCCAGATGCCGGTCGCCCCGAGCGATCGCATGGGGTGGGCCTGGCTGTCCCAGTAGTTGAACGTGCCGGTGACGCGCACGCCCTTTGCGCTGGGCGCCCACACCGCGAACGACACCCCTGAGACATCACCATGCGGACTGGGGTAGTTGCGCACGTGCGCGCCGAGCACACGCCACATCTCCTCGTGGCGTCCCTCGCCGATGAGGTAGAGGTCGAGCTCGCCCAGGCTGGGCAGGAAGCGGTAGGGGTCATCGGCGGGGATGACGCGTCCGCCATAGGTGACATCGAGCCGATAGTCCGGGACGTCCTTCACCGGCAGTACGCCCTGCCAGATGCCGCGGTATTCATGGACGAGGGGATAGCGCAGATCGCCGACCACCACGTCGACTGCCTCGGCCATGGGTCGCAGCACGCGCACGGTGATGCCGTCCTTGCCCTTGTGCGGTCCGAGCACCCGGTGAGGGTCGTGGTGGGCGCCGTCGACGATGCGGTTGAGGTCATTGACATCGACCTTGACCGGGCGCAGGGCGTCCTTCTCGGACTTGGGCTTCTTGCTCATGCCTTGCGCACCTCCGCGATGTGCGCGACGCCCTGCTCCGGCACGAAGCGGACGTAGGTCGACTGGCCCCAGGTCCAGGACTCGTCGGTGATGTGATCGTGGGCGATGAACCGGTCGGGCCACTCCATGCCGAGTGCGGGCATGTCCCACCAGACGGTGGTCTCCTGGGTGAAGTACGGGTCGAGGGAGCACACGACGAGTGCTACGTCGTCGCCCACCCGTTTGGAGTACGCGATGACCTGATCGGACTCGGTGTGATGGAAGCGAAGGCTGCGCAGGTCCTGGAGCGGCGCTAGCTGGCGGCGCAGCGCATTGAGCTGGGTGATGTAGGGGATCAGCGTGCGCCCGGACTTCAGCGCACGTGCCCAGTCGCGAGGGCGGTAGTCGAACTTCTCCGAGTCGAGGTACTCCTCGCTTCCCGGGCGAAGGGGAATGCCCTCAAAGAGTTCGAAGCCGCTGTAGACGCCCCAGGTCGGCGACAGCGTCGCCGCCAGTGTCGCCCGGATGGCGAAGGCGGCGGGGCCGCCCTGCTGGAGGTATTCGGTGAGGATGTCCGGGGTGTTCACGAAGGCATTGGGTCGCATGTAGGCGGCCGCGGGTCCAGCGAGCTCGGCGAAGTAGTCCTGCAGGCCCTGCTTGTCATTGCGCCACGTGAAGTAGGTGTAGCTCTGCTGGAATCCCACCTCGGCCAGGGCTCGCATCATGGGCGGGCGGGTGAATGCCTCGGCCAGGAAGATCACGTCGGGATCCGTTGCGCGAATCTCCGGGAGTAGGCGTGCCCACACCCACAGCGGCTTGGTGTGCGGATTGTCGACCCGGAAGATGCGGATGCCGCGCGACATCCAGTGGCGCACGATTCGCACGACCTCGGCGTACAAGCCCTCGGGGTCCTTGTCGAAGTTGAGCGGGTAGATGTCCTGGTCTTTCTTCGGGGGGTTCTCGGCGAAGGCGATCGTGCCGTCGGCGCGAGTGGTGAACCACTCGGGGTGGGTGGTGACCCAGGGATGGTCTGGCGATGCCTGGAGTGCCAGGTCGATCGCGACCTCGAGGCCGGCAGCATTCGCAGCGGCGACGAAGGCGGCGAAGTCGGCCTCGGATCCGAGGTCGGGGTGGAGGGCATCGTGACCACCGGCGGCGGATCCGATCGCCCACGGGGATCCCGGATCGCCGGCCTTGGCGTCGAGCGAGTTGTTGCGCCCCTTGCGATGGGTCGTGCCGATGGGGTGGATGGGCGGGAGGTAGACGACATCGAAGCCCATCGCGGCGACGGCGGGTAGGCGCTTGGCGGCGGTGGCAAAGGTGCCGGACTTTCGGGAGGTGGCGCCTTCGCTGCGGGGGAAGAACTCGTACCACGAGCCGACGAGGGCGCGACGGCGTTCGACCATGAGCGGCCAGGGTCCGCTCTGCGTCACCCCTTCGCGAATCGGATGGGCCGCCATGACCGCGGCAACAGCATCATCCTGCGTCGCGGCGTAGCGGACGATGGGAGGCAGAGCGTCATTGCGCAGGGTCGTGACGGCTGCCTGCAGGGCGCCTAGTTGGGTGCGTTGCGATGCCGCCAACGATTCCTGCACGCGCTCGAGTAGGAGGGACCCCTCGGACAGCTCGAGCTCGATGTCGATCCCGGCAGCCACCTTGATGCCGGCACGGTGTGACCACGTGGCCCACGGGTCACCCCAAGACTCGATGGTGAACGACCAGTCGCCCTCATGGTCCGGAGTCACGGTGGTGACCCATTGGTCGAGGCCCGTGGCCGCGTCGGCCATGCGTCGCCGGGCGTGCTCCTTGCCATCGGGGCCGCGCAGTACCGCCTCGACGCCGAGCGCGTCATGGCCCTCGCGAAACGCGGTGACCTGCAGGGGCACGACCTCGCCAACGACCGCCTTGGCGGGCAGGCGCCCCCCCTCGACGCTGGGCTGTACGTCGGTAACCGGGAATCGCCCCGTGAGGACGTCGGGCAC
>JBJTIQ010000168.1:0-3369 GCA_046095085.1 Actinomycetota bacterium
CGCGAAGACCCTCGCCAGTTGGCCGTCTTCGAAGCCCTCGTCGCCGCCTCGCGCTAGGCCTCTATTCGCGCGACGATCCACTCGGCCATGGCCAGGCTCGACGTCCACGCGGGCGACACCGCGTTGAGCACGTGCGTCGACCTCTCCCCGGGACGCACGACGAAGTCCATCTCCAACTTGCCGGTCGGCACATGCAGGAGTTGGGCCCGTACGCCGATCCTCCCCTTCTCGCGAAAGTCCTCAGCGCGCACGCTCGGCACGAGTGCACTCGCCTGTGAGACGAGGTAGCGCCGCGAGTACTTGGGCATCTCGGTGCGCACCAGGCCGGGCACGTCGTGGTGCGGGCTGCGTACGAACCGCGGGTAGGTGCGCGCGATCTGCCACGCCTCGCGCGCATCGAAGCCGCGCGCCCCGCCGTAGTCCTCGCGCCACAGCGACGGGATGGCCGTCGGCCCGACCTTCGCGCGGCCGTCGACGGTGACGGTGAGATGCACGCCGAGGAACGGGTTGCGCGGATCAGGCACCGGATACACGTGGCGCTGCAGGCGGCCCGCGGGCCAGGACGAGTACCAGTACAGCCCCTTGAACGGCAGCATCCGGTAGTCCTCGCCCACACCGAACCACTGGGCGACGCGGTCGGCGTAGAGGCCCGCGGCGTTGATGAGGTGGCCGACCTCGATGCGTTGATGCGGCGTGCGCACCCACCCCGGGCCGGCCTCGACGGCCGTGGCCGACTCACGCGCGGTGGTCGAGGCGCTGGCCGATCGGGTGCGCGAGCGCGGGGGCGACGTACGCCTCGGCACCCCCATCGTCGAGGCCGGGCCGGGGTGGGTGCGCACACCGCATCAGCGCATCGAGGCAGGTCACCTCATCAACGCCGCGGGGCTTTACGCCGACCGCGTCGCGCAGTGGCTCGGTGTCGGCGAGGACTACCGGATGCTGCCGTTCAAGGGGCTGTATTGGTATTCGTCCTGGCCCGCGGGGCGACTGCAGCGCCACGTGTATCCGGTGCCCGATCCGCGCAATCCATTCCTGGGCGTGCACCTGACCGTCACCGTCGACGGTCGCGCCAAGGTCGGCCCGACCGCGATCCCGTCGCTGTGGCGCGAGGATTACGGCGGCCTGCGCGGCTTCGATGCTCGCGAGGCACTCGAGATCGCGCGTGCCTATCCGCGGTTCGCGCGCAGCCCGCATCACGACGTGCCCGGCCTGGTGCGCACGGAGATGCCGAAGTACTCGCGCCGCTACCTGGTGTCGCAGGCCAGTGCGCTCGTGCCGAGCGTGCGCGCCGAGGACTTCCGCGAGAAGGGGAGGATCGGCGTACGTGCGCAGCTCCTGCATGTGCCGACCGGCAAACTGGAGATGGACTTCGTGGTGCGGCCCGGGGAGAGGTCGACTCACGTGCTCAATGCCGTGTCACCCGCCTGGACGTCGAGCCTGGCCATGGCCGAGTGGATCGTGGAGCGGATTGAGGCCTAGGAGTTCAGCAGCTGCGCCACGCGCTGGGGAGTGACGCCGAGGAAGTAGCCGGCCTCCTTCAGGGTGAACCCCTCGTTGCGAAGCGCTTGGACGGCGGCCCGCGACTCGCGTGAGGCTCGCTCCTGGATTTCGGCCGCCTCGACAGACGCCTCACGCGCCCGGTTGACCTGATCCAGGACATCTGAGTCCAGGTCGAAGTTGAGCTCCACACCGAACGAATCCGGATCTACGTCGAGCACACCTGCGATCGCGTCGCGAATCATGAACTCCACGTCGTCAATGCGCTTCGCCTGGCTGTAGATGATCGTCCGAGGCAGGCGTGCGTGCATGATCCACCAGCCGTCATCTCTGACGACATCGACCTGGTAGGTCTTCATGAGCTCTCCTCTACCCGCTTCTGGACCTCGCGCACTATCGATCGTGCAAGGCGTTCATTGACGTCGCGGTGACGTGGAATGGAGATCATGTGGTCACCCCATCGATAGATGTCATGTGGACCGGTACTGCGCTCAAGGTGAAACACCACGCCACTGTCTCGAGCTAGGCGCGCCAGACTTTTCAGAAGGATACGTCGGTTCACCCTTGCACTTCAAGGGCTCTTTGGCGCTGTCTACAAGCCCTCTTGTCACTCTTGCGGACAGGGGCGGGTCGGCTGACCTGTGGACAGCCGTCTAGCGCGCGGCGTCGACCAGGGCTTGGAAGACGGCCAATTGCCGAGGGTCTTCGCGCGCGGTGTCCTCCGGGTGCCACTGCACGCCGACCGCCCACCCGGCTGAGTCGATGGCGACCGCTTCGACGGTGCCGTCCTCCGCGCGACCGACGACCTTGAGTCCCGATCCCAGGCGATCCACGCACTGGTGGTGGTAGCACGACGCGGTGATGGGCCCCGGCTCGATGCCCGCGGGACCGGACTCGATGACGACGTCGTGTACGACGTGACGGTGGGGTCCGGCGGGGCGGCCGGGCCGCCCCTGTCGGACCTGGTCGTCCATGTGCTGCACGAGCGATCCCCCGCGGGCGACGTTGACGACGTGGAGTCCGCGGCACACGGCGAGAGTCGGGATGCCGGTGTCGAGGCAGTAGGTGGCGAGCGATAGGTCGGCCTCGTCCTGCAATTCGTCGACGTCGTACACCTCGGGGTGCACCTCGGTCTGCCCATAGCGCGCCGGGTCGATGTCGGCGCCCCCGCACAGCAGCACGCCGTCGATACCGTTCAGCCGAGAGGCCCAGTCGAGGCCGTCGGGGCCGGGGGCCGCGAGGAAGGTCAGCGGATCAGCGCCGGCCAGCCAGAGCGAATCCACCAGGGTCCTCGACGAGACGATCGCGGCGTAGCGCGTGGCGGAGGTGTGCTCGGCAAACCGGCCGACGAGAGCGATACGAGGACGAGCCACACAACAAGGCTAGACCCATCGGTGACAGGTCCCCGCGACTGCGGGAGCACAGGCCCGGTGGCAGGGTGGAGGGATGCAGCAGAGCGAACTCGAGCAGTACGAGCGCGAGCTCAGTACCCTCCTGGGCATCTGGGCGGCCGGCAGCATCATCAAGGGCGGCGTCATCGCGCTCATCGGGCAGCGCACCGGGCGCAGGCAGTGGATGCGCTTCGGCCGCCAAAGCGCCATGTGGGGCGCGATCGACGCGCTCATCGCGGGCGCCGGCGCGCTGGGCCGCGCACGCCGCGGCGACCTCACGCAGGAGGAGATCGACTCGAAGGCCCGCAGCCTGCGCAGGCTCCTGCTCACCAACGCCGCCGCCGACGTCATCTACATCGCGGGCGGCGCGCACATCGCCTACCACGCCAAGCCCGGCCCGCCCGAGGTCACGTCGTTCCGCATGGGCCGCGGCGATGGCGTCGCCATCGTCATCCAGGGGGCTTTCCTGCTCGGCCTCGAC
>JBJTIQ010000169.1:0-30392 GCA_046095085.1 Actinomycetota bacterium
GCCGGGGGCACCCAACGCCCAGCGGCCGCTTGGAGCAGGTTGCGGGCCGTTCCGGCCAGGCCCGCCGCCGAGCCGGTCGCTGCCTGGACGCTGCCCACGACGCCGCGCTCGCGAGCCTGCTCGACGAGCCGCTGGCCGCGCCGGTAGGCCAGAACGCCACCGGCAGCACCGATGGCCACCCAGACCAGGCGTCCCACGGCATCCTCCTTGCCCTCGACCTCGCTCGCAGCGAACCCTAACGCCTAGGGAGACCGGACCGGAGGGTCGGCTAAGCCGCCCCTGTCGGTCACCTCCGAGCGGAGCGCCTCATTGATGCGTTCGAGCACCCCGGCCCATCTCGCCTCGGCACCGTGGTCCGTGGGCTCGTAGTACGTGCGGCCGACCAGCGGGTCCGGCAGGTGCTGCTGCGCCACGATTCCACCCGCTGTGTCGTGGGGATAGCGGTAGGAGGTGCCGTGTCCGAGCGACCGCGCCCCCGGGTAGTGGGCATCGCGTAGGTGCGGGGGCACGGTGCCGATGCGACCGGACCGCACATCGGTCTGCGCGGCATCGATCGCCGAGATCACCGCATTGGACTTCGGGCTCAGCGACAGATGGATGGTCGCGTGCGCGAGGGTCAGGCGGCCCTCGGGCATGCCCAGCATCTGGACCGCCTGCGCGGCCGCCACGGCTGTCTGGAGTGCAGACGGATCCGCCATCCCGATGTCCTCGCTCGCCAGGATCATGAGGCGACGGGCGATGAACCTGGGATCCTCGCCCGCCTCGATCATCCGAGCGAGGTAGTGCAGCGCCGCGTCGACATCGCTCCCCCGAACGCTCTTGATGAACGCGCTGATGACGTCGTAGTGCTGGTCGCCATCTCGGTCGTAGCGCACGGCGGCGGTCTGCACAGCGGTCTCGACGTCGTCCACCTCGATGACCGATCCCCGCCCTCGAGTGGACCCGACGAGGCCGGCCGACGCCTCTAGCGCGGTCAGCAGCCGGCGCGCGTCTCCGCCAGCCAGGCGCAGTAGGAGCCCACGCGCATCCTCCGACAACCGCACCGCTCCATCCAGTCCGCGCACGTCCACCAGGGCCCGATCGATCAGTCGCGTGAGGTCGTCGTCGCCGAGTGGCTCAAGGGTCAGGACCAGGCTGCGCGAGAGCAGTGGCGCGACCACCGAGAAGCTCGGGTTCTCCGTGGTTGCCGCAATGAGCGTGACCCATCCGTTTTCGACAGCCGGCAGAAGCGCGTCCTGCTGAGTCTTGCTGAATCGATGCACCTCATCGATGAACAGCACGGTGCCCCTGTCGTGCAGGGCAAGTTGATTGCGCGCTGCATCGATGACCTCACGCACATCCTTCACACCGGCCGTCACGGCAGACAGCTCCACAAAACGACGTCCGGTTGCCGTCGAGACAAGACTCGCCAGCGTGGTCTTGCCCGTGCCCGGCGGCCCCCACAAGATCACGGATACGGCGGCGGCCGGGTCACCGTCGAGCAGGCGGCGCAACGGGGATCCTTCCGCCACGGCATGCCGCTGTCCGACGAGGTCTTCGATCGATCGTGGGCGCAATCGCACAGCGAGCGGAGCGCCCGGCCGATCAGGCCCGGCGCCCACGTCGAAGAGGCTGGCGGTCATGCGTTCCGAGCCTACGCGGCATCGCGGGGTGTGGTCGGCGCGCGACCTGGCAGCCATCCGGAGCGATAGACGCCCACCTCACGGAACCCCAGCGACCGATAAAGCGCGGCTGCCGGAGCATTGCCGGCGTACATCTCCAGACACACCAGCGATTCACCGCGGGCGAAGACTCCGAGGACCAAGCTGGCCGTGACCGAGCGACCGAGTCCACGGCCGCGCTCAGGCGGTGCGGTACAGATGCTTACCAGGTGTGGCGTGCCCCCGGCGATCTCCGATTCCCCTCCCACAGCCAGCAGTCGATCGCCGTCTGTCACCCCGACCCATCGACGCACGGACTCGTTCCCGGCTAAGAGGTACGCAGAGTCCGAGTGGGAGAGCACGTCGTCGATTCGTCGATCATGCGCGTCGAGATCCACCGCCATGGCGGACCACCTCGCCAATCGGTGATCGGCCTCCTCCGGGGTGATCGTCCAGATGGACCAGTGACCCGGGTCCGCGATCGTGAACCGATCGGGAAGCAACGGGTAGACCTCGGCGTGCACGTGAATGCCGTCGATGTCACGACCGATCGAGATGTCGTCAATCAGGGCCGCGACGAGGGCAGGGTCGTCGCCTAGCGCGCTGACCCACAGTTCCCCTCCTCGGCGTCCGGGACGAATGAAGGCCACGTGGCCGCGCTCGACCCGATAGTCGAGGACCTCGGCCTCATCGAGGTTGAAGCGCAGGAAGGGGTCAATCGGACGCGCGGTCCGCAGCGGGTGCGGCATCGATCCCGGCCTCCTTGCGCTGCTTGGGCGTGATGGCGGTGGGTGCCCCGGTCAGGGGGTCCTGGCCACCACCGGTCTTGGGGAAGGCGATGACGTCGCGGATGCTCGGTGCCCCCGCGAGCAGCATGGCGACACGGTCGAGCCCGAAGGCGATGCCGCCGTGCGGTGGAGGTCCGTATTGGAAGGCCTCGAGAAGGAATCCGAATTTCGACTCTGCCTCTTCCTCCGACATGCCCAGGAGTGCGAACACCCGCTCCTGCACATCGCGTCGGTGGATACGCACAGAGCCCCCGCCGATCTCGTTGCCGTTGCACACCATGTCGTAGGCCCACGCGAGTGCCGCGTCGGGCGCAGACTCGAAGGCCTCGATCCAGTCGGAGTTGGGCGATGTGAAGGGATGGTGCACCGCCGTCCACCCCTGGGTGCCGTCATCTTCGTCGGTGCGCTCGAACATCGGCGCATCCACCACCCAAAGAAAGGACCACGCCGACGCGTCGATCAGCCCGAGGCGATTGCCAATCTCCACCCGCACAGCTCCGAGGAGCGCGCGAGCATCGGCCACAGGCCCTGCGGCGAAGAAAGCGCAATCGCCGGCCGAGGCACCCACGGCATGCATGAGTCCGACCCGCTCGTCATCGGAGAGGTTCTTGGCGACCGGCCCGCCGATCTCGCCGTCGGTGCCGAAGGTGACGTAGGCAAGGCCCTTGGCTCCGCGCTGCTTGGCCCACTCCTGCCAGGCATCGAATGTGCGGCGCGGCTGGTCGGCACCCCCCGGCATGACGACCGCTCCGACGTAGGGGGCCTGGAAGACCCGAAACGGAGTCGCGTGGAAGTAGTCGGTGAGGTCGACCAACTCCAGACCGAACCGCAGGTCGGGCTTGTCGGTGCCGAACCGGCGCATGGCCTCGGAGTAGGGCATGCGGGGCACCTCGCCGATGTCTACGCCGAGGATCCCCTGCCACAGTGCACGCACAATCGCCTCGCCGACCTCGATGACATCCTCCTGCTCGACAAACGACATCTCGATGTCGAGCTGGGTGAATTCGGGCTGGCGATCGCCGCGGAAGTCCTCGTCGCGATAGCAGCGTGCTATCTGGAAGTAGCGCTCCATCCCCGCCACCATGAGCAGCTGCTTGAAGAGCTGGGGTGATTGCGGCAGGGCGTACCAGTTGCCCGGCTGCAGGCGCGCGGGCACGAGGAAGTCGCGCGCACCCTCGGGTGTGGACGCGGTCAGCGTCGGAGTCTCGATCTCGAGGAAGTCGCGCTCGAGGAGGGTGTCGCGGCAGATCTGGTTAAGCCTGGAGCGCATGCGCAAATTGCCGCCCACCGAGGGGCGCCTGAGGTCCAGGTAGCGGTAGCGCAGGCGCGCCTCCTCGCCGATGGTCGCGCGGTCGTCGACCGGGAAGGGCAGCGGCGCGGCGGGGCTGAGCACCTCGACATCGCTCGCCTCGACCTCCAAGGAGCCCGTCGGGATGTCTGGATTCTCATTGCCAGCGGGTCGCTGGCGCACCGTGCCGACGATCCTCAGGCAGTACTCGTCGCGCAGCCCGTGGGCGACTTCGGGATCGTTGACGACCACCTGGACGATGCCACTTGCATCGCGCAGGTCGAGGAACGCGACGCCGCCATGATCGCGGCGCCGGTCGACCCAGCCGGCGAGCGTGATCTCGGCGCCGTCGTCCGCGCTGGTGAGCATGCCGGCCCGGTGCGTGCGGATCACGTCGCTCCTTCGTCGCCCTCGGCTGCGACCACCACGCGTGGTCGCAGGTCAGTATCGGGGGGCGCCCATGTCGCGGCGTCAGCGCCCACCTGCTCCCCGCTGCGGATGTCCTTCACCGTGTCGCCAGCAGCGTCCGGAAACCATACGAAGGGAATGCCCCGTCGGTCGGCATGACGGATCTGCTTGCCGAACTTCTCTGCCGCCGGAGCCACCTCGCAGGGAATGCCGCGGCTGCGCAGGACGTGGGCCACGGCGTCGCTGGCCCCTCGAGATTCCTCGTCGACCACGGCAACGAGCACGGCGGAGTGAACCGGGCGAGAGGCACGGACGAGATCACGTCCGAGCAGGAGCGACACCAGCCTGGTGACGCCCAGGGAGATGCCCACCCCGGGATAGGTCGTCGTTCCGTCCGTCGCCAGGGCGTCGTAGCGACCTCCGGAGCAGATCGAGCCGAACGTCTCGTGGCCGACGACCTGGGTCTCGTAGACGGTCCCGGTGTAGTAGTCAAGGCCCCGCGCGATGTGGAGGTCGGCTCGGGCGGCGCCGGGGCGATCGTGATTGACCGCCTCGAGGACCTCGGACAGCTCCGCGAGACCCTCGTCCAGCAATGGATCCTCGACGCCGAGCGAGCGGACCCGGTCGACGAAGGAGCCGTCGGCCGACCGTATGTCAGCAAGTGCCAGGCACAGGTCGGCCTGCTGCGCGGTGAGGCCGGCCCCCTCGAGCAGATGCCTCACCTTGTCGACTCCCACCTTGTCTAGCTTGTCGATGGCGCGCAGCACCGAGGGCGCATCGGCTATGCCCAAGCCGCGATAGAAGCCCTCGAGGACCTTGCGATTGTTGAGCAGGATGACGGTGGGCGGGATCGGCAGTTCAGCGAAGACATCCGCCATGACCATCGCCATCTCCGCGTCGTGATGCTGGGCTAGTGAACCGACATCGACGATGTCGATATCGGCCTGAGTGAACTCCCGGAAGCGCCCCTCCTGTGGGCGCTCGCCTCTCCACACCCTCTGGATCTGGTAGCGGCGAAACGGGAACGACAGTTGCCCGGCGTTCTCCACCACATAGCGGGCAAAGGGCACGGTCAGGTCGAAGTGCAGCGCCAGTGCGGACTCGTCGTCATCGTGAAGGCGGCGGACGGCGTAGACCTCCTTGTCGACCTCGCCCTTGCGCAAGAGCACCTCGACGGGCTCGACCGAACGGGTTTCCAAAGAAGCAAACCCGTGGAGCTCGAACACGCGCCTTGCCGTGTCGAGGATCTCCTGCTCCACGATGCGCCCGCCCGGAAGCCATTCCGGGAAGCCGGAGAGGGACGCCTTGAGCGCCATCACAGCCCCCTCGTCGGGTTCGGTGCGACGGGTCCGTCGGCCGCGAGGCCGACGAGGAAGGGATTGGCGGCGCGCTCCTGGCCGACCGTCGTGAGCTCGCCGTGGCCCGGCATGACCACCGTGTCGTCATCGAGCGGGAGAACGACACGTCGGAGGCTCTCGACCATCGCTTGCGAGTCCCCGCCTGGCAGGTCGGTGCGGCCAATGGACCCGGCGAAGAGCAGGTCGCCACTCAGCATCACCGGCGGCCGATTGCCTTCACGGGCGGCGATGAATGCAGCGGATCCCTCCGTGTGACCGGGGGCGTGCGCCACTGACAGCGGAACGCCAGCGATCTCGAGGACAGCGTGATCCGCGAACGTGCGGACGTCGGATGGCTCGGTGAGCTCGAGCTCTCCCTCCGTCATGGCGAGCAACTGCTCGCGGGCGTAGGCAAAGCTGGATCCGGCAGGATCAGCGAGGCGATAGCGGTCATCTGCGTGGATGTAGGCGGGTATGTCATAGCCGGCGGTGAGGGGGGCAGCCGACCACACGTGATCGACATGCCCGTGGGTCAGCAGGACGGCCACCGGGCGCAGTCGGTGGTCGCGGAGTACCTCGGCCAGTGGTCCCGCGCTGGCTTGGCCGGGGTCGATCACAAGGCAGTCCTCACCCTCGCCGGTTGCGACCACATAACAATTCGTGCCCCAGGCACCCGCGGGGAAGCCGGTTACGAACACAGTGGCCTCCGGGAGGGTGACGACAAGGGGCGTGCCGAGCCTACCCGGGACCGCTTCGTAGACTCCCGGGTCGGCGCTTCCCGTCTGGGACCAGCGAAAGCGAGGAGGGCAAGTGACGTCGAGTAAGCGTAGGCGCGAACTGGCCAGGGCCAAGGCCGAGCGCCAGGCGTCCCGGCGTCAGGAGTCCTCCCAGCGTCGTCGCCGCCGCAACCAGATCATCGCGGTTCTCGCCGTGCTCGTCGTCGTCGGAGGTGGCATTGCGTGGTACGTCGCTAGCCGACCGACCGAGGCACCTATCGACGCCGCCGTGCCGACCGAGTCGCCAGCTCCGACCGACGCGCCCGTTCCCACCGACTCCCCCGCTCCCAGTGACAGCGCGGCACCTACCGACGCTCCGTCCCCGACGGATTCCACGGGGCCGCAGCCGGACTCCGCCTGCCAGGAGGCCCCGCCTGCCCGACCCGACAACATGTCGTGGGATGCAGCGCCCGCCGAGGCATTGGAGCCCGGCAAGGACTACACGCTCACGCTCGCGACCAACTGTGGCGACATCGTGATCGCCACCGAGCCGCAGAAGGCACCCATCACCGTCAACTCCATGGTCTTCCTTGCCAACGAGGGCTATTTCGACCTCACGGCTTGCCACCGTCTAACCACGGAGGGAATCTTCGTGCTCCAGTGCGGGGATCCCGCCGGCAACGGCACCGGCGGACCCGGCTACTCGATTCCCGACGAGAACTTGCCGCCCGAAGGCACCGCCAACTACCCCGCGGGTACCGTCGCCATGGCCAATGCCGGGCCCGGCACGGGCGGCAGCCAGTTCTTCATCGTCTACGAGGACACCACGCTGCCCTCCGGATACACGATCTGGGGGCGAGTCGCCGAGGGACTCGATGTCGTCAAGGGCATCGCCGCGGCAGGGGTCGAGGGTGGCGGGAGCGACGGGGCCCCCGCTCAGAAGGTCACCATCATTACGGCTGAGGTCACGCCCGCCTAGCAGGGATGACAGGATCGGCTGGCCGGGTTACGAGCGGAGGGTCATGAGCGAGCACGAGCAACCGGAGGTTGTCGACGAGTCGGCGACCCCGATCGTGCCGTTTGGCGTCCTTGAATCCCGTGAGCCACCCGCTGCCCTGGCCGCGGAGCCAGCCGTCGCGATCGTCGAGGTCGTCGAGGTGGTCGAGGTGGCGGTGACTGAGGTCGTCGAGGTGGTCGAGGTGACTTCTGCCACCGGTGGCGCAGCCATTGCACTGCCGGGGCCTGCCCCGACACCCGCACGCCTCACCCGGCCCAGGCCGGCGACGTCAGGTCCGTCGGCGCCGCCCATGCGTCGCACCGATCCATCGCGCTTCGGTCGGATCGACAGTGATGGCACCGCCTGGCTCACCACTCCCGCCGGAGACGTCGTCGTCGGCAACTGGGCTGCCGGGACGCCCGAGGAGGGCCTCGCCTTCTTCGGGCGCAAGTACGACGACATCCTGGTCGAGGTCGACCTTGCTGCCCATCGCCTGCGCGAGGGTCGCGGGATCGATGCGGCTCGCACTGCCGCTGAGCACGGGCGTGCAGCGCTCGCCTCCCCCGCATTCATCGGTGACGTCTCGCAGCTTGCCGAGGCCTGCGACGAGATCGATCGGCTGATCGCCCAGCAGAAGGCCCGCCGCGAGGAGGCACGCCAGCGCCAGCGCGAGGACGCCCTGGCAGCCCGAGAGGCGATCGTCGTCGAGGCAGAATCCCTCGCCGGATCCAAGCAGTGGAAGTCAACCGGCGACCGCTTCACGGCGCTCCTGGAGGCCTGGAAGGCCGCACCCCGCATCGATCGGGGTCGCGAGCAGGCACTGTGGAAGCGCTTCAGCGCCGCACGTGGCACCTTCGATCGTGCCCGGCGCCAGCACTTTACGACTCTCGATGGCCAGCGCAAGGAGGCCATCAGCGCCAAGCAGAAGCTGATCGCCGAAGCCCAGGCGCTATCGAGTTCGACGTCATGGGCCGAGACATCCCGTGCCTATCGCGATCTTATGACGCGATGGAAGGCAAGCGGCAACGCCGGACGCCAGGACGAGGACCGTCTGTGGTCCGCGTTCCGGGCAGCGCAGGAGACCTTCTTCACCGCCCGCGACGCGGCCAACGCCGAGCGCGACGCTTCGTTGAGGGACAACCTCGCCAAGAAGGAGGCCCTTGTCGCCGAGGCTGAGGGTCTTCTCGCCGTGGCCGACATTGCCGCGGCCAAGCGCGGCCTGCGCAGCGTTCAGGATCGCTGGGAGGGCATCGGGCACGTCCCCCGTGGCGACCGCGACCGGATCGATGCACGCCTTCGAGCGGTCGAGGAAGCCATCCGCCGGGCCGACCAGCAGCGCTGGTCCTCGACCAACCCGGAGGTACGCGCGCGCGCCGAGGACACCGCCACCAAGTTCCGCGCGGCGCTCGATCGCGCGGAGGCCGCCCTCGCCGAAGCCCGTGCCCGAGGTGATCAGCGGGCCATCGACGATGCCGAGCGAAGCGTCGAGTCCACGCGAGCCCTGCTGGCCGCGGTCGAAGGAACAGTTTCCGAGTTCAGCTAGTCGTCACACGCGGTAGGCGTCGAACACGCCATCGACCGCGCGCACCGCCTTGAGCACCGATCCCAGGTGCTTTGGGTCCGCCATCTCGAACGTGAACCGGGAGAGTGCCACGCGCTCTCGGGTCGTCGTCACGGAGGCGCTCAGGATATTCACGTGCTGGTCTGACAGGGCCCGGGTGACATCCGAGAGGAGGCGAGCGCGATCGAGTGCCTCCACCTGAATGTTGACCAGGAAGACGCTCGAACCAGACGGCGCCCAGTCGACTTCGACGAATCGGGTGGCAGCACCCTCCTGCTCCTGCAGCCCCGGCACGTTGACGCAGTTGGCGCGATGCACCGACACGCCGCTGCCTCGCGTGACGAAACCCACGATGTCGTCTCCCGGCACCGGCGTACAGCAACGCGCCAACTTGACCCAGACATCGTCAGCGCCCCTGACCATCACACCGGCGTCGCCCGTGACCCGGCTTCGCTTGGGGGTCGACGGGGTGAAGGCCTCGGCGGACTCATCAGCCGCCGCCTCGACGCCGCCGGCCGCAGCAACGAGGCGCTTGATGATGCTGGGCGCCGAGATGCGACCCTCGCCAACCGCGGCGTAGAGGGCGGACACGTCGGGCTGGTGGAGTTCCGCCGCGATGGTGGCCAGGGCCTGATTGGTCATCAATCGCTGGAGGGGCAGTCCCTCCTTGCGCATGGCTCGCACGATGGCGTCCTTGCCGTGCTCGATCGCCTCCTCGCGGCGCTCCTTGGAGAACCACGCCTTGATCTTGCTGCGTGCACGGGCGGACTTGACGAAGTTGAGCCAATCGCGGCTGGGGCCGGCTCCTTCAGCCTTGGAGGTGAAGACCTCGACGACGTCTCCGTTGTCGAGCGCGGATTCGAGGGGCACCAGCTTGCCATTGACGCGCGCTCCGACGCAGCGGTGCCCCACCTCGGTGTGGACGCTGTAGGCGAAGTCGACGGGCGTGCTGCCTCCGGGCAGCGCGACGACATCGCCCTTGGGAGTGAATACGAAGACCTCGGACGACGACAGGTCGTAGCGCAGGGAGTCCATGAACTCCTCGGGATCCTCCGTCTCCCGCTGCCACTCCAGGAGCTGGCGCAGCCAGCCGAAGTCATCCGGGCCCTGCTTGCCCCCGACGTCCCTTTGCTTGTAGCGCCAGTGGGCTGCGACGCCGAACTCGGCCGCTCGATGCATGTCCCAGGTGCGGATCTGTAGCTCCACAGGCTTGCCCTCAGGACCGATCACGGTCGTATGCAGCGACTGGTACATGTTGAACTTCGGCATCGCGATGAAGTCCTTGAATCGGCCCGGCACGGGGCTCCACCGAGAGTGGACGATGCCCAGCACGGCGTAGCAGTCGCGCACCGACTCGACCAGGATTCGCACCCCGACCAGGTCGTAGATGTCGGCAAAGTCGCGGCCACGCACGACCATCTTCTGATAGACCGAGTACAGGTGCTTGGGTCGTCCGGTGACCGATGCCTTGATGCGGGCGGCCCGAACGTCGGTCTCGATGTCGTCGATGACCTGGGTCAGGTAGTGGTCCCGTGCCGGGGCCCGCTGTCCGACGAGGCGTTCGATCTCCTCGTAGATCTTGGGATAGAGGGTGGCAAAAGCGAGATCCTCGAGTTCCCACTTCATGGTGTTCATGCCGAGGCGGTGGGCCAGGGGGGCGTAGATCTCAAGGGTCTCGTGCGACTTCTTCTCCTGCTTGTCCGGCGGCATGAACTCGATCGTGCGCATGTTGTGCAGCCGGTCGGCCAGCTTGATCACCAGCACCCGGATGTCTCGCGCCATGGCGACGACCATTTTGCGCACCGTCTCGGCCGCCGACGACTGGCCGTAGGAGACCCGATCGAGTTTTGTCACCCCGTCGACCAGCCCAGCGACCTCGTCGCCGAAGTCTTCGCGCAGGGCGTCCAGCGTGTAGCCGGTGTCCTCCACCGTGTCGTGCAGCAGGGCCGCTGAGAGCGTCGGCACGGTCATGCCGAGCTCGGCCAGGATGGTGGCGACGGCGAGGGGATGGGTGATGTAGGCCTCGCCTGAGCGCCGGCGCTGGTCGCGGTGCAGGTAGGCGGCCGTCTCGTAGGCCCGCTGAAGCATGCGCACGTCGGCCTTGGGGTGGTACTGGCGCAGGGTGCGAATGAGCGGCTCGACCTCGGGAGGCCCGCCGGGGCGCCCGCCGGCCAGTCGGGCCAAGCGGGACCGCAGCCCGCTCGGTCCCTCGGCCGAGACGGACTCGCGCGGAGTCACGGCCTCCTGTGTCACCCGCTACCTCCCGCCCATGCTCCCGCGGCCAGTGTACGAGCGAAGGATCGCCCGGTGGCGCCGGAGCGGCAGCGGGTTACTTCTTGCCGCGCTTCGAGCGAGGTTGACGCTTGGGCTGCGCTCGCTGGCCGGTCACGATCGTCGCCTCGGTACGCAGACCGGTCGACGCAGGGTCATCACCGGCATCGGGCGCCTCCCGTGACTCCTCCGCGCGCTTGCCCGTGCCGCCTCTGCGTGCCGTAACGCGTGCATTGAGCGCCTTGATGTCGGCCTGCCCCTCCTTCAACTGCACGAGGAAGGGGGTGGCGATGAAGATGGATGAGTAGGTGCCGGCCGCCATGCCGACGCCGAGGGCGACCGCGAGGTCAAGAAGTGTTCCCGCCCCCAGTAGCCCCGCTCCAACGACGATGATGGCCACGATGGGCAGGAGCGCGACGATCGAGGTGTTGATCGATCGCACAAGCGTCTGGTTGACGGCAAGGTTGGCAGCTTCGGCGTAGGTCTGCACCGACTGGCCCGTGATGCCACGGGTGTTCTCCTTGACCTTGTCAAAGACGACAACCGTGTCGTAGAGCGAATAGCCGAGGATCGTGAGGACGCCAACAACGGTGGCCGGGGTCACCTCGAGTCCGGTCAGTGCGTAGATGCCGACCGTGATGACGACGTCGTGGATGAGTGCGACCAGGGCGGCGATCGCCATGCGCCATTCGAAGTAGATCGATAGGAAGAGCGACACGAGGATCAGGAAGACGATGAGTGCCTGCACCGCCTTGGCGGTGATCTCCTCTCCCCAGCTCGGACCGGTGGCCTGCACGGTGACATCCGAAGCCGAGACGCCGCAGGCGGAGCCCAGGGCCTGCGTGACCGACAGGTTCTGCTCCTGGGTCAGCGGCTCAGTCTGGACGCGGATGAAGCCCGCGCCGGTCTGGGTGACGATCGGCTCGCCGCCGACCACGCCCTGGGCAGCCTCACGGGCTGTTTCGACCGAGCAGGTCGCCTGCGGAACGGTGAAGACAGCTCCACCCCGGAACTCGACGCCGAGGTTGAGTCCACGGAAGAACAGCGCGCCCACCGCGACGAGCAGGATCAGCGCGGAGACGATGTACCAGGTGCGGCGTCGGCCGACGAAGTCGATAGAGACTTCCCCGTCGTAGAGGCGTGCGCCGAGAGGCTTCTTGGCCATCAGGAGCCCTCCTTCCCCTCGTTGCCGGGTTTGCGCGCACCACTGGCAGCGGTCACTGCTTCGGCCGCCTTGCCGCCGAGCCGCCTGGGATCAAGACCGGTGAGCCAACTGCCTCGCTGCATCCATCGCGTACGGCCGAAGAGAACCACCGCGGGCCGCGTGAAGAGGAAGGCCACGATCACGTCGACCACCGTGGTCAGGCCGAGCGCGAACGCGAATCCGCGGACGTTGCCGACCGACAGGATGTAGATGACTACAGCACCGAGCAGGGAGACGAAGTCGGCGGCCAGGATGGTACGCCGAGCGCGGAGCCAGCCCGCATCTGTCGCCTGGCGAAGTGTGCGCCCATCGCGGATTTCGTCTCTGATGCGCTCGAAGTAGATGATGAACGAGTCGGCCGTCACGCCGATAGCCACGATGATGCCCGCGATGCCTGCCAGCGTCAGCGTGAAGCCGATCGCGTTGCCCAGGCCAATCATCAGGAAGTAGAGCATGGCTCCGGCGAGCCCCAGGCTCAGCACGGCAACCACGCCGAGGGCGCGGTAGTAGACCAGGAGGAAGAGGGTCACCAGGGCGAGCCCGAGGGCGCCCGCGATGAGGCCCGCCCGCAGTTGATCACTGCCGAGGGTGGGCGACACCGTCGTCACCTCGGCGACATCCAAGGTGACCGGCAGGGCGCCGTAGGTCAGGATGTTGGCGAGATCCTGGGCCTCTTGCGCCGTGAAGTCACCTTCGATCTGCGCCTGCCCGCCCAGGATCGGCTCATTGAAGCGCGGGGCGGACACCACCACGCCATCGAGGACGATCGCGAAAGCGTTGCAAGGACTCGGTCCGCCAGGCTGGCAATCGGGAAGTGAATACAGGTCCTGGGATGCCTTTGAGAGCGCCGCGGCTCCTTCGGAGTCGAAGTTCAGCGAGACGACCCATCCGCCGACACCCTGTTGCGGCAGCCCTGCACTCGCTCCCGTGACATTGGTGCCCTTGATGAAGGCGGGCTGCAGTGAATACTTGGCCAGGCCATCCTGGTCGCAGGTGCCGAGCCACTCCTCGGGCTTATCGGGTGATCCGCCGGCCTGGTTCTCCGGGAGGAGGCAGTCGAGCTGGGCGAGTTGGGCCTGGAACTCCGGGGAGTTGTCAGGAGCCTGCACGATCTGCGTGCCGCTGCCGGGCGCTGCGGCGGTGTCGTCAGCGGACGGCGCCGGGGTGGGCTGTGGTGCTGCACCCGTGTCGTCGGTGTTGGCTGTCGTGTCGTCGACCGGGGCGGCGACGCCCGGGGGTGCCACACTCCACACCGGCCGGAAGTCCAGCAGGGCGGTGCGCCCGACGAGCTCCACCAGCCGCTCCTGGCTCACGTCGGGGACCGACACCACGATCGCTGAGTTGTCGCCGGATCCTTGGACCGTGACCTCTGCCTCAGCTACGCCGATGCCGTCGACGCGCTGCCGGATGATCGACACGGTCTGCTCGAGTTGCTGGTCGGTGATCGACTCGCCCTCCTGGACCGCTCGCGGAATCAGGATCACCTGGGTGCCACCGCGCAGGTCCAGGCCCAGGCGCGGCGAATGATCCTGCCCCGGGAAGAACGCCCATACTGCTAGCCCAACCACGATGAGTGCCATGACCACGAGGGATCGTCCGACGTGCGTCTGCACACCGGTCCGACTGCTCTGCTTTGCGGCCAAGGGATCCTCACTCCTCAGGCGCGCGCCTCAGGCGCGCTGGTGACGTCTACGTGTCAGGCGGGGTTCTCGCTACCCGAGGCGGGAGGCGCCTCGAGCTCAGGCGACTCGGGCTCGTCGAGGACGCGCCCGATGGCGGCCTTGACCACCCGTATGACGACCCCCGGCGCGATCTCGATGCTCGCGTTGTCGTCGTCCATTTCGACGACCGTCGCGAAGATGCCCGCGGTTGTCATGATCCGCGAGCCGGGCTGCAGCGCAGCCATCATCGCCTGCTGCTTCTTCTGCCGATTGCGGGCCGGCCGCATGATGAGCAGGTAGAAGACGACACCGATGAGGAGAATGGGGAGCAAAGTGCCCAGGCTCTCCACGCATAACCTCCTAGATCGCGCCACGCCCATGGCCGGGCGTTGCGGCTGATTCGACGAATCAGCCTATCCGGCGGCTCCTGGGAGGCTCACCCCGAGCCGGGGAAGTCCAGGGTGTCCTTGGCCGGACCACCGGGGGCGTAGGTCAGCCCAAGGTGCTCCCAGGCGGCGGGCGCGGCCACGCGACCGCGCGGGGTGCGAAGGATCAGACCGCGCCGCACGAGAAACGGCTCGGCCACCGTCTCGACGGTCTCGGCCTCCTCACCGACGGCGACGGCCAGGGTGGACAGCCCCACAGGTCCCCCGCCGAATCGACGCACGAGCGCATCGAGGACCGCGCGGTCGAGGCGATCGAGGCCGAGGCCGTCCACCTCGTAGAGGTCGAGCGCGGCGCGAGCCGTGGGGAGCTCGATCGTGTCGTGGCCGTGGACCTCTGCCCAATCTCTGACGCGCCGGAGTAAGCGATTGGCGATCCGTGGCGTGCCACGCGAACGTCGAGCGATTTCACGGATCCCTTGCTCATCTATCGAGACCCGCAGCAAGCCGGCCGATCTGCCGAGGATCAACTCGAGGTCGGCCGGGTCGTAGAAATCCAGGTGAGCCGTGAACCCGAAGCGATCACGAAGCGGACTCGGCAGCAGCCCCGCGCGGGTAGTAGCCGCGACAAGGGTGAACGGCTCGATGGTCAGGGGCACCGCTGTCGCACCCGGTCCCTTGCCGATCACGACATCGACACGGAAATCCTCCATCGCGACGTAGAGCATCTCCTCCGCCGCGCGCGACGTGCGATGCACCTCGTCGACGAAGAGCACCTCTCCTGGATGCAGGCTCGAGAGGACGGCCGCGAGGTCGCCAGCGTGCTGCAGGGCCGGCCCACTGGTGACTCGTAGCGGTGCATCCATCTCGTGGGCGATGATCGAGGCCAGGGTCGTCTTGCCGAGCCCCGGCGGACCGGACAGCAGCACGTGGTCGGCCGGGCGCCCACGCTGCCGGGCGGCCTCCAAGACGATCCCCAATTGGGCACGAACGCGTGGCTGGCCAATGAACTCGTCGAGATGCTCGGGCCGCAGCGCGCCCTCGATGACTCGCTCATCGCCATCGGCATGGGCGTCGACCAATCGGTCCGCTTCGCCGTCGCGTCGCGCCGCGTCAGGGACGAAGGTCATGCGCGATCCAAGGAGCGCAGCGCCGCACGCAGCAGGGCCGGCACGTCGGGCTCGCCCTCTTCGGCGGCCAGGTGTGCCACGGACGCGATCGCTCCATCAGCCTCGCGACGCGACCAGCCCAGGGATTCGAGCCCCGATCTCACCGAGTCTTCCCAGCCCTCCGCGACAGGTTGACCACCGGCGTCCGGCGCCGGACCGAGTCGGTCCTTGAGTTCGAGGACGAGCCGCTGCGCTCCCTTCCGGCCGATGCCGGGCACCTTGACCAGGGTGGTCAGGTCTTCACTCGCCACCGCTCGACGAAGCTCATCCGGGCTCAAGGTGGCGAGCAGCGCCAAGGCGGTGCGGGGCCCGACACCTGACACCATCTGCACCGCCTCGAAGGCGTCGCGCTGGTCGGCGTCGCCAAAGCCGTAGACCGTGAGTGAGTCCTCGCGCACCACGAGAGTGGTGTGCAAGGACACCACCTCGCCGTGTCCCGCGGTCAGCGCGAGTTGGGGCAGGCACGCCACGGAGATGCCCACTCCTGCGACATCGACGACGAGCCGGCCGGTCGTCGTATGCGTGACCGTGCCTCGCAGCGACGCGATCATCCCGACATCCGCGCCAGAGCCGCCGCGCGCTGACGCTCGGCTTGTCCACGCCAGATCTCGGTGATGGCCAGGGCCAGCGCATCGGCCGCGTCGGGGGGGCGCACGGGAGAGGGAAGGTTGAGCAGCCTGGTGACCATTGCGGTCACCTGAGCCTTGTCGGCTCGGCCGTTGCCGGTGACTGCGGCCTTGACCTCGCTGGGGGTCCGCAGGGCCACCGGAAGGCCGCGGCGACCGGCCGCCAAGATGGCCACGGCACCCGCCTGGGCGGTGCCCATGACGGTGCGGACGTTGTGCTGGCTGAAGACACGCTCGACGGCCAGGGCCTGGGGCTCGTGAGTGGCGATCAGGCCGGCCACTGCCTCATCGAGGAGAGCCAGGCGCTCGGCCAGTGGCAACTCCACGGGGGTACGCACGACCGACACATGCAGGACGCGCAGCGTCCGGCCCGGCTCACCCTCGACGACTCCGATGCCGCAGCGGGTGAGGCCAGGGTCCACGCCCATGACTCGCACGGGACCTCCCACGGACAGCACCGCCGAGCGATGCGAACACCTGTGCGAAGGCTACCCGGCGGGTGTGAGGTCGTCGCGGACCGCGCGAGCCTTCGGCGTGCCGTCGGCAGGGCCCGGGGCGCTCAGGGGATCCTCTGCGCCAACCGGGCCGCCGATTACCGTCGCGAAGCCCGAACGCAGATCGGCGATCAGCTCGTGAATATCCGGGACGGCACGTTCGTCGGCCGAGACTCCGATGAAGGCAGATCCGTCGTAGGTGACCATCGTGACATTGACAGCAGCACCGATAGTGGCGACGAGCGGATACATGCCCACGATTCGTGCTCCCGCGACATAGAGAGGTATCGGCGGCCCGGGGACATTGCTCGTGGTCACATCGCTCGCGCGAGCGGCGTGAGCGAGCAGCGGCACCGGAACCAGCCAACTCACCTCGGCCAACGGATCAGCCCATCGCAGCGCTGGCTCCAAGCGCCAGCGCTCGACCTGGTCGTGCACCGAATCCATGCGCTCATCGACGGTGAGTCCTGCGACGGGCAGGGTGAAGCGTGCGATGGTGACGGCATTGGACGCTTGGCCTGAGCGGTCGCCGGCGTCCCCTCGCAAGGAGATCGGCACATTGAAGCGCAATTCGTCGACGACCACCGAGTGGCGTACGTGGTAGCGCTCGAGCCCGAGTCCCACCGCGGCCATGAAGGCGTCGTTGACGCTTCGGTCGCGACTCTTTGCAGCCGCGCGCAGTTCGGTGAATGGCAGGTCAAACGCGGCGAATCGATAGGTGGTGCCGCGACCGGTCATGAGTGGCGACAGCGGGCCGTCGGGGACGGCTGTGAATCGACCAACGGAGGCCAGGGTGGAGAAGGCGGACGACCACGTCGACACCGGATCGCGCAGCGAGCCCCTGGCCAGGTCGGCCATGATCTCGCCAGCTCGCTCGAGCGCGCCCTTGGCGCGGCGCACGTTGTCGGCGATGTCTGCCAGGCTCACGGCCTGCTGGGTGATGTCGGTCGCCTTGGGCGGCGGTGGCGCCACCGGCTCGTCCGGGTTGGGGTCGACCCCGAGTTCGACGAGCGACAGGCCGATGAGCACGGTCGCCTGTCCATCGGCGATCGAATGGTGCAACTTCAACAGCAGGGCCGATCGACCGCCCTCCACTCCCTCGACAAGGACCATCTCCCACAGGGGCCGGTCGCGATCGAAGTCGGTGAGACTGAGTCGGCGCGCTTCGTCGAGCAGCTCCGCCCACGTGCCACTGCCGGCCAGTCGCATGCGCCGCAGGTGAAGGTCGAGGTCGAAGTCAGGGTCGGTCGCGAGCCGCGGCGACGCAACACCAAAGAGCCCGCGGATCGGCCGCTGCCGCAAGACGGGAACAAGGCAGGTCAGGCGATCGACACGCTCTCGCAGGCGCTCCCAGGAGGGAGTGGAGTCGAGAAGGCACACTCCGACCACGGTCGAGCGCAACGACGGATCTCCGGCCGCCGTGCGCCAGGTAGCCGCGTCCCAGCCGGTGAGCTGCTGGCCAGTGGGCTCGGCCATGCCCCCTCCTCGATCAGGCGTCGAGCGCAGCGAGTACCTCATCGCTGACGTCGACATTGGTATAGACGTTTTGCACGTCGTCACTGTCTTCGAGTGCCTCGACCAGGCGGAAGACCTTGCGCGCGGTGTCTTCGTCGACCTGCACCTGCATGCTGGGCACGAACGTCGCCTCTGCGGAGTCGTAGTCGATGCTGGCCGACTGCAGGGCCGTGCGTACGGCAACGACGTCACCAGCCTCTGAAATCACCTCAAAGGTGTCGCCCAGGTCATTGACCTCCTCGGCACCCGCCTCGAGGACGGCCGAGAGGATGGCGTCTTCGTCCACCCCATCCGCACGCGGCACCATCACGACGCCCTTACGACTGAAGAGATATGACACGGACCCGGGATCGGCCATGCTGCCGCCGTTGCGGGTCATCGCTACGCGCACCTCGGAAGCCGCGCGATTGCGATTGTCGCTGAGGCATTCGACGAGGACCGCAACGCCGCTCGGGCCGTAGCCCTCATACATGATGGTCTGGTAGTCGGCTCCACCAGCCTCGGCGCCGGAACCGCGCTTGATGGCCCGTTCGATGTTGTCGAGAGGGACCGAGTTCTTGCGTGCCTTCTGCACGGCGTCGTAGAGGGTCGGATTGCCGGCGGGATCTCCCCCACCCTGACGCGCCGCAACCTCGATGTTCTTGATGAGTCGCGCGAAGAGCTTGCCGCGGCGTGCATCGACGACCGCCTTCTTGTGCTTGGTCGTGGCCCATTTGGAGTGGCCGCTCATGAGTAGTGCCTCACCATCTCGATAAACATCTCGTGAATCCGCAGGTCACCCGTGAGTTCCGGGTGGAACGACGTGGCCATGAGGGGACCCTGTGTGACCGCCACGATGGTATCCGCTCCGCCGGACTCCCCCAGCCGGGCGATCACCCGCACGGACTCTCCCACCGACTCGACCCAGGGCGCCCGGATGAAGACGGCGGGAAAGGGTGGGTCGCCAAGGCCCTCGACCGAGATGTCCGTCTCGAAGGAATCGACCTGCCGACCGAACGCATTGCGCCGAACCGTGACGTCGAGGCCGCCGATGGTCTGCTGGTCGGGGCGGGCATCCAGGACACGATCGGCCAGCATGATCATGCCTGCGCAGGAGCCATACATCGGCATTCCGCCCTGTCGCGCTTCGCGAAGGGGGTCGAGGAGGCCATCACGGACAGCGAGCAGCGACATCGTGGTCGACTCCCCGCCCGGAATGACCAGCCCTGATACCTCATCGAGGTCGGTCGCAGACCCCACCGTCTGGGCGCGCGCACCAGATGACTCGAGCGCGTGGACGTGCTCTCGGACGTCGCCCTGGATGGCGAGGACGCCGATGCGCGGTCCGAGCGTCACCAGCCCCGGTCTTCAAGGCGGTGGTGGACGGGGATGTCCGCGACATTGATACCGACCATCGCCTCGCCAAGTCCGCGGGAAACCTTGGCAACGACGTCGGGGTTGTCGTAGTGCCGGGTGGCCTGCACGATGGCCTCGGCCCGCTTGATCGGCTCGCCTGACTTGAAGATGCCGGAGCCCACGAAGACCCCCTCGGCGCCCAACTGCATCATCATGGCCGCGTCAGCAGGCGTCGCAATGCCTCCGGCCGTGAAGAGAACCACCGGCAGTTTGCCGCCGCGGGCGACCTCGACCACGAGGTCGTAGGGGGCCTGGAGCTCCTTGGCCGCCACGTAGAGCTCGTCTTCGGGCATTGACGTCAGACGCCGAATCTCGTCGCGGATGCGCCGCATGTGCGTCACCGCGTTGGACACGTCGCCCGTGCCCGCCTCGCCCTTCGAGCGAATCATCGCGGCGCCCTCGGTGATGCGACGAAGAGCCTCTCCGAGGTTGGTGGCACCGCAGACGAAGGGGATGGTGAACTGCCACTTGTCGATGTGGTTGGAGTAGTCGGCCGGCGTGAGGACCTCAGACTCGTCGATGTAGTCGACGCCGAGAGACTGCAGCACCTGGGCCTCGGCGAAGTGGCCGATGCGAGCCTTGGCCATGACCGGAATAGTCACCGCTTCGACGATCCCCTGGATCATGTCGGGATCCGACATGCGTGCGACGCCCCCCTGGGCCCGGATGTCTGCGGGAACGCGCTCGAGGGCCATGACGGCCACGGCACCGGCATCCTCGGCGATCTTGGCCTGGTCTGCGGTGACGACGTCCATGATCACGCCGCCCTTGAGCATCTCGGCCATACCGCGCTTCACACGCGTGGTTCCGGTGACGGGGCTCTCGTTGGTGGACACGGCTACCTCTCGAAGGGGAACGGCCCGCAGCCTGGGCCGTGCCCACATGGTAGTGGCATCGGCCGTGGTCGGCCCCACGAGCGTCCCCCGGGCAGCTGCGCCTAGCGGACCTTGGGCTTGAGGGCGCGATCCATCAGGACGATCCACTCCTGGCCGATGGCGAAAGGCATGGGCGTGCCATCGCTTAGGTAGAAGCGAGTGCCTGACTGAAGGTCGGGCCGCTCCCAGGTGACCGACCACATGCGACCGTCCCTCAGCACGAGTGCCGTGCCCTTGCCGATCGTCTCCACAAGAGGGGTCTTGCCGCCGTAGCGGTCGCCGTAGCCCGAGTCGGTCTGCACCACCGACTGGATAACCGCCGTGGCGGCGCGCTGCGGACCGCCCTCACTGGAGCGGGATTCCTCTCCGTTGAGCCCCACGACGAAATTGCCGGCGGCCTCGTCCCAGGTGAACGAGATGGCGGACGACGGCCAGGTGACCGACACGGACTGGACGGGCTGGCCCCCCGGCGGCGGTTCGGCGGAGAACACCAGCCCGATGTCCGTGGCCTTGGCAGCATCCGGGGCGTAGGCCAGGAGCTTGACCGGATCGGCCATGTGATCGACCGGAGCCGGGCGCCCCGGATCGTTGTAGAAGGCGTCCCAGGCCACGCCTGCAGAGACATCGATGATGTTGGCCGCGGCGAGCACCGGCAGGAGCTTCGTCTGCGCACCGGAATTCGAGAAGGCCACTCGACCGAACGGCGCGACGATGTCGATATCGCTGATCCGCGCCGAACGGATCGGGCCGATTTCATCAGGCAGCGTCGTCGAGAAAACCGCCGCGAGTCGGGTCAGGCTCCATTCGACCTCCTCGACGTAGACGAGGTCGGCCGCCTGGAGTCCCGAATGAGGCTGTGCCGCCCGGGTGTTGTCGATCTTGACGACGAGGACGGGCTTGTCGGCTCCCCCGGGTAGCCCGGAGAACGGCGACGCCCCGGCGGGAATGCCGTAGGCGGGCGAAGGGGTCGGCAGCGGCAGCGTCGCGGACGGAGACGGCGAAGCCGACGAACTCGACGGGGCCGGCGCACTCGTGCTCGGAGGCGCTGCATCTCCACCCCCGCACGCAGCGAGCACCAGAGCCGCGCCAACGGCGACGGCACACTGTCGAGCAGGCAGCCAGGATGTCGCGGTCACCACACCACGGTACGTCGTTTGGGCTAGTGAAGCGCGAGCCCGGGGGGCGGCGTGTCGTCCATCTCGAAGGTTTCCGGCCACGGCGTACGCCCTGCAAGGTGGAACCACCTCACGAAACGCTGCTTGCGCACCTGCCGGCAGGCACGGACGCCATCGTTGAGGAAACGGCGCGATAGTTGAACCCGCACGCAGGTGGCCCGCAACTCCGCCAGCATCTGGACAGCCTCCGCGTCATCACCGATCTCGTCCACCTCTTCCCTGTCGGGGAGAGTCTCCGCGAGCACTCGCGTGAGATTGCTCTCAATGAGCGCACGAGCGATGCGGTCATCGTCCTGGGCCGCGCGCGCAGCGTGGGCGCTGTCGGCAAGGACCACCGTCGTGGCAGGGTCGAAGATCGCCGTGGATGCCAGGTCCAGCACCAGGGCAGAGCGGCGCAGGAGCTGCACGTCAAGGGCCGTCTCACTGGCATCGAGCCGGCGATGGAGGCGATCCAGCCGGCCCGCCGTCATGCTGAGGTAGAGCGCGAGCAGCAGCACGGCCACCGCGCCGATAAGGGCCCACCACCACGGATTCACTCGTAGCTCCGGCGGCCCCGCCCGGCCAGGCGTCCGACGATCTGCCCGCGGAGGTCCTCCTCGACCCGCTGCTGGCCGCTCACCACGCTCTCGTACACGTGCAGGACGTCTTCGCTCACTCTCCCCCAGTCGTAGCGCTGTGCTCGTTGACGCCCGAGTGTGCTGAGCGCCTCGCATCTCGCGGGATCGCGCAGGAGCTCCTCGATGGCGCCAGTCAGCGCGCGATGGTCGCCAACGGGAAACGTCACTCCGCACCGTCCGCCGTCAAGGACTCGCTCGAAGGCATCGAGGTCGCTCGCCACGACAGGCGTGCCTGCTGCCATGGCCTCCAGGAGAACAATCCCGAATGACTCACCTCCCGTGTGCGGTGCAACGTAGATATCGGCAGAGGCGAGTGCCTGCGCCTTGACCTCGTCGTCGACGCGACCGAGACAGGTGATGTGCTCACGCAGCATCGGATCCACATCCGCGAGCACCTCGTCAGGGTCACCGGGACCGACCAGCACCAGGCGCACACCCGGCTGGGTCTGCCTCAGGAGAGAAAAGGCATCGAGAAGTACCGACAGGCCCTTGCGCCGCTCGTCGAGCCGCCCGAGGAAGAGCACGGTGGGAGAGCCCCAGTCGCGCAGTGGGGCAGCGCGTGCGAACCGATCGACACGCACGCCATTGGGGATGAGCACGGCATCCGCACCCACGTGGTCGACGAGGGTGCGACGGGCATGCTCGCTCACCGCGATGATCGCCGAGACCTTCTCGAGCACCGTTTGAGCGAGGTAGTAGCCGGTTGCAAGAACGCGCGAGCGTTCGATCGAAGAGTGCACGGTGGCGACGATCGGGCCGCGTGCGGCCCAGCACGCCAGACCCCCGAGTGATGGGGCCAGCGGCTCGTGCACGTGCAGGACGTCGAAGTCGCCGTCTCGAATCCAGCGGCGTACCCGCGCGGTTGCTTTCACTCCGAGCGTCAGTCGCGCCACGGACCCGTTGTAGGGAATGGCACGTGGTCGCCCACCATCGACGGCGTAGGGAGGCAGGGTGGCGGGATCCTCCTCGGGGGTGAGGACGCTGACGTCGTGGCCGCGCTCGATGAGCGTCTCCGCGAGGTCGCGCACGTGCACCTGGACTCCGCCGGGCACGTCCCAGGCATAGGGGCAGACGATGCCGATTCTCACGTGGCGCCCGATCCGCCGGCCTCTAGATCACTCGTCCACAGCGGCTGCATCATGTGCCAGTCCTGCGGATGGGCGCGTATCCCGCGCGCAAAGGAATCTGCCATCTCCTGGGTGATTCGCCGTATCCGCTCATCGCGCGAACCCTCGGGCGGGACACCGAGGGCGGGCGCAACCTCGGCGTCGACACCGTCGGGCGTGTGCCACGTCAAGACGGGCATGATCGGCGCGCCGGTCATTAGCGAGAGCACCGCGGGCCCGGCGGGCATCGACGCCTTCTCCCCGAAGAAGTCGACGGGTACTCCCGTGTGCGAGAGGTCGCGGTCAGCCAGGAGGCACACGAGTCGACCTTCGCGCAGACGCCGTATCAGGATGCGGATGACGTCCGGGTCGCCAAGGGGGTGGACCTCCATACCCAGGCCCTCCCGGTAGGCGACGAACCTGTCGTAGAGGCCCTCAGGCTTGAGCCGCTCGGCCACCGTCGCAAGGGTGCCGTAACGATCGCATGCCCAGGCGGCCGCGAGATCCCAATTCCCCATGTGCGGACTCACCATGATCGCCCCGCGTCCACTGGCAACCGCGCTGTCGAGCATGTCCAGGCCGCGAACGAGGCGGAACGATTGCCGCACTCGCTCGTGGCTCCATGCGGGAAGCCGAAAGGTTTCGCACCAGTAGCGCATGTACCGACGGACGCCCTCGTGGGAGATGGAGTCCAGGCGTGGGAGATCGTCGTCAGGAAGGACGCGGGCTAGGTTGGCGCGAAGTTGCCGCACCCCCTGGCCCTGCTGCTTCCAGGTGCGGTCGGCGACAGACTGGAAGAGGCGCTGCGCGGCCGGCTCAGGCATCCGCTTGACGACCGACCACCCCACTCCGAAGCCCACGTTGGACAGCGCTTCGGACATCGTCACGAATCGGCCCTCTCGGGCTTGACGTAGAGCTGCCGGCGCACGACGACTATGCGCTGGATGACCGTGACGACACTGACGACGGCAAGGATGCCGAGGGCGACGGGCAATACATAGGGCACGCCAAGCCCGGCGAGCAGCGCGGCGAATAGCACGACGATCAGGCGCTCGGCTCGTTCGGCGATACCGACGTTGGCAGTCGCGCCCACGGCCTCGGCTCGAGCCTTCGCATACGAGATCACCTGTCCCCCGACCAGGCAGGCGAGTGCGGCCGCCGTCGTCCACGCGCTCTGCGTGGCAGCTGCCCACAGCACGAGCGCCCCGAAGACACAACCATCGGCGATGCGATCGAGCGTTGCATCGAGGAAGGTCCCCCACGGGCCGGCGCGCCCGGATAGCCGCGCCATCGTCCCGTCGAGCAGGTCGCACAGCACGAACGCCGCGATGATCAAGCACCCGGGCACGAAGTCGCCGCGAGGGAAGAACACCAGGGCGGCCGTGCACGTGCCGAGGGTCCCGATGACCGTGACAACGTCGGGCGAAACGTGCAGGCGCAGCAGGAGTCGTGCCGGTGGCTCGAGAACGGCCGAGGAGAGCCTCCTGGCCGCGGGGTTGTTGAGCACCACGTCTCCTCTTGCCGCGTACAGCGGATGCTACGGCGTCAGGGGCCCGCCCCCGGATGGCCGGGCCTTGGCCGAACCCCTTGCCGGGACCCTCCCGTGAGGTGAAAGGTGGGAGCAGCAGGGCGGGATCCAGGGAGGTGCCGTGGCGCAGACATCAGCAGGCCGAGAGCCCGGGGTGGGCATTCCACGCGCCCCCGGAGCCATTCGCAACGTCGTGCTTGTCGGTCCCAGCCATTCCGGCAAGACGACCCTCGTCGAGCACCTGGCCCTGGCCACGGACGCGATCTCTCGCGCCGGGATGGTCGAGGACGGCTCCACCCTCAGCGACGGCGACGACGCCGAGCACCGACAGCAACGATCGGTGTCCCTCAGTCTCGTGCCCGTCGACCACGACGGCGTGCGCATCAACCTGCTCGACACCCCGGGCTACGCGGATTTCGTCGGTGAGGTCCGCGCAGGCCTGCGAGCCGCGGATGCTGCCCTCTTCGTCGTCTCAGCGGTCGACGGCGTTGACTCCGCCACCAGCATGCTTTGGGATGAGTGCGCGGCCGTGGGCATGCCGCGCGCCATCGTCATCACCAAGGCCGACCGACAACGTGCCGACGTCGAAGGAACGATCGAGCACTGCCAGGTGCTCTTCGGAGACGGCCTGGGCGTTCATCCTCTCTACCGCCCGCTGCACGCCGACGACGGTCACGTCGCAGGCCTCATCGGCCTGCTATCGCGGCGAATCTTCGACTATTCCGACGGCGTCCGGATCGAGGTGAGTCCCGATCCGGAGCACCTGTCGCTTATCGAAGACTCGCGGACATCGCTGCTGGAGGGCATCATCACCGAGTCGGAGGACGAGACCCTCATGGATCGCTTCCTCGCCGGCGACGAGGTCCCCTTCGACACCCTGGTCGAGGATCTGGAGAAGGCGGTGGCCCGCGGCCACTTCTTCCCTGTGCTCATCACCGCTACCAGCCCGGTTGGGTTTGGGATGAGCGAACTCCTCGAGATCCTCGTGCGCGGATTCCCGTCACCGCTCGAACACCCCCTGCCTGCCGTCACCAGTCCTGACGGCGCCCCCGAGTCGCCACTAACGTGCGACCCCTCCGGAACCCTGTGTGCGGAGGTCGTCAAGACATCGTCGGATCCGTATGTCGGGCGAATGTCGCTCGTACGCGTGTTTTCCGGCACTCTTCGCTCGGAGTCAACCCTTCACGTGTCTGGGCACTTCATGTCCGACCGCGGCCATGACGATCACGACCTGGATGAGCGCGTTGGCGCGCTGATCTCACCACTGGGCAAGACGCAACGCGCGATCGGCCAGGTCATCGCCGGCGACATCGCAGCCGTGGCGAAGCTAAATCACGCCGAAACCGGCGACACGCTGTCCAGCCCCGCTCACCCACTTCTCATCGAGCCGTGGGTCAGGCCCGATCCGCTCCTTCCCGTCGCCATCGTCGCCCACGCGAGCTCCGACGAGGACAAGCTCGCGGTTGCTCTCGCTCGACTCATCGCCGAGGACCCCACGATGCGGCTGGAGCGCAATCCCGAGACCGGTCAGATCGTCCTGTGGTGCATGGGCGAAGCGCATGTCGACGTGGTCCTGGATCGTCTCAAGGCCCGCTACGGCGTCAATGTGGACTCCGAGCCCCTTCGCGTCTCGCTCCGCGAGACCTTCACCGGCCCGGCCAAAGGCCACGGTCGGCTGGTCAAGCAGTCCGGCGGCCACGGCCAGTACGCCGTTTGCGACATCGAGGTGGAGCCGTTACCGCCGGGCAGCGGCTTCGAATTCGTCGACCGGGTCGTTGGCGGTGCCGTCCCCCGGCAGTTCATCCCTTCGGTCGAGAAGGGCGTGCGAGCCCAGATGGCCAAAGGCGTGGTCGCGGGCTATCCCGTCGTCGATATCCGCGTCACCCTTGTCGACGGCAAGGCACACAGTGTCGACTCATCGGACATGGCCTTCCAGATGGCTGGCGGACTCGCCTTGAAGGAGGCGGCCGCGGCCGCGCACGTCTCCCTGCTGGAGCCCGTCGACGAGGTGCTCGTCCTCGTTCCCGATGAATACGTCGGTGCCGTCATGTCGGATCTGTCCGGTCGTCGCGGGCGAGTGACCGGCAGCGAGGGAGTTGGCGCCGGGCGTACCAAGATCACCGCCGAGGTGCCGGGCCTTGAGCTGACGCGCTACGCGATCGACCTGCGCAGCCTTGCGCACGGGACCGCGACATTTACGCGTCGCTACCGTGGCCACGAGGCGATGCCCGCGCAGGTCGCCCAGGGCCTGGCCTCCACGGGATAGCGCCCTAAACGGGCCAGGCTTGCGGAGTCCGACCTGTCTCGCGTGCCCCCAGGTCCGCATCGCCCGGTCCGGACCAGCGCAGGACCCAATCCTGGGGGGTGAGGGCGCGAAAACGGTGCTCGGCACCGCTCATGGCCATCACGTCTCCGGCACTGAGCCAGACTGTGACGACCCCGCCATCGGTCATAACCTGAAGGAGGCCCTCGCCCGATCGCACGAGATGGAGCTCATCGCGCTCGTTGACGTGCCAGGCGCCCATCCCGGAATCCTCTGCGCCGGGGACGGGCGGATCGATCGACACCACCGCGCGCACCGCGTCTTCTCCGGGTGGCAGGCGCCGAGCGATATCCGCAGGATCGATGTCGGCGCCGTCGGCCACCCAGAACTCGCTGCCAACATCAGCGAGCAATGCAGCCGCATCGGGCCGATCGAAACGCGGCATGGTCAATCTCCCTGATCCCAGGCGTCCTGAAGTATGCGGCGACTCTCCTCGAGCACCTGGGGCATCGTCTTGGTGTGGCCGATGACGGGAAGGAAGTTGGTGTCGCCTCCCCAACGGGGCACCACGTGCTGATGCAGGTGCCCGGCGATACCCGCTCCGCCCACCTTCCCCTGATTGATGCCGATATTGAATCCGTGAGCCCGGGTCGTCGCGCGCAGTACATCCATCGATCGCTGGGTCAGCACACCAATCTCGAGAATCTCGGCCTCGGTGAGGTCGGTGTAGTCCGGCACATGGCGGTAGGGACACACGAGCAGGTGACCGGCGTTGTAGGGGAACAGGTTGAGGACGACATAGGCCGTCTTGCCGCGGTGGACGACGAGACCTTCTTCCTCGGGCATCCCCGGCGAACGGCAGAACGGGCAGTCCTCCCCCGGCCCGTCGTGCGCCGGACGACTCTCACCGGCGAGGTAGGGCGCCCGGTGCGGCGTCCACAGACGCTCCCACCGGTCCGGTAGGCCGCCATGGTCGCGCCGAACCTCGTCGGTCATGCCGATGGTGCGCCGTCGACCTGGACGCGACGCGCGACCGCGTCAGAGATCTCGGCGAGTGCCTCGTCGATGGCGATGCCATTGCGTTGGCTGCCGTCGCGATAGCGGAAGGACACGGCGCCCGCAGCCACGTCGTCATCTCCTGCAATCAGCATGTAGGGAACCTTCGACTTCTGCGCCGTGCGGATCTTCTTCTGCATGCGGTCGCCCGAGTCGTCTACCTCGACGCGTATTCCCGCGTCCCGCAAGCGCCGTGCCACGCCATGGAGGTAGTCGGCATGCGCATCGGACACGGGGATGCACACGACCTGGACCGGTGCGAGCCAGGGCGGGAAGGCACCCGCGTAGTGCTCCAGGAGCACCGCGAAGAAGCGCTCGATGGAGCCGAAGAGGGCGCGATGGATCATCACCGGGCGCTGACGCGTGCCATCCGGGCCCTGGTATTCGAGGTCGAACCGTTCGGGCAGGTTGAAGTCGAGCTGAATGGTGGACATCTGCCACGTGCGACCGATGGCGTCCTTTGCCTGGACCGAAATCTTGGGCCCGTAGAACGCCGCACCGCCCTCATCGAGCACGAGCTCGAGCCCTTGCTTCTCGGCGGCTTGGCGCAGCACCTCGGTGGCCTCGGCCCAGACCTCATCGGATCCCACCGACTTCTCCGGATCGCGGGTCGACAGCTCGAGATAGAAGTCCGACAGGCCGTAGTCGCGCAGGAGGTCCAGCACGAACGTCAGCAGCTTGTCGAGCTCGTCGGCCATCTGCTCGCGAGTGCAGTAGATGTGCGCGTCGTCCTGGGTGAATCCACGTGCCCGGGTCATGCCCTGCACGACACCTGACTTCTCATAGCGATAGACGGTGCCGAACTCGAAGAGGCGCAGTGGAAGCTCACGATAGGAGCGACCACGCGCGTCGAAGATCAGGTTGTGCATCGGGCAGTTCATGGGCTTGAGGTAGTAGTCGAAACCTTGACGACGCACGTTGCCCTGAGCGTCGACTTCGGCATCGAGCTGCATCGGCGGATACATGCCCTCGGCATACCAATCGAGGTGGCCCGACTTCTCGAAGAGGGCCGACTTGGTGATGTGGGGCGTGTTGACGAACTCGTAGCCGCCCTCCTCATGGCGACGCCGCGAGTAGTCCTCCATGACGCGGCGCACGACCCCGCCCTTGGGGTGGAAGACGGCCAGGCCCGAGCCGATCTCCTCCGGGAAGCTGAACAGGTCAAGCTCTGCCCCGAGCTTGCGGTGGTCGCGCTTCTCCGCCTCGTCCAGGAAGGTGAGGTAGGCCTGGAGCTGGTCCTTGCTCGGCCACGCCGTGCCGTATACGCGCTGCAACTGCTCATTGGCCTGATCACCAAGCCAGTACGCCGCCGCGGTGCGCATCAGCCGGAACGCATTGGGAGCGATATAGCGGGTATCCGGCACGTGGGGGCCGCGGCAGAGGTCGCCCCAGCACACGGCACCGGTCTTGGGGTCCACGTTGTCGTAGATGGTGAGTTCGGCACCGCCGACCTCCATGACCTCGGCGCCACCCTCGCTGCCGATCAGGCGGAGTTTGAATGGCTCGCCCGCGAGCTCGTGGCGCGCGTCGCGATCGGTGACAACGCGTCGCTGGAAGCGCTGACCCGACTTCACGATCTCCTGCATGCGCTTCTCGAGCGTCTTGAGGTCCTCGGGAGTGAACGGTCGGTCGACGGAGAAGTCGTAGTAGAAGCCGTCCTTGACGGGTGGGCCTATGCCGAGCTTGGCCTCGGGAAAGGTGTCCTGCACGGCCTGGGCGAGCACGTGCGCGGTGGAGTGCCTGAGGACAGCGAGCCCCTCGGGGGTGGCGACACCGATTCCCTCCACTGTGTCGCCATCTTGCAGAGGCGTGGCGAGGTCTCGCATTTCGCCATTGATGCGGGCAACGACGATGCTGCGGTCGGCCCCAACCGCGTCGAGGGCGGTCGTTCCCGGCGCGACCGACTGCGCACTCGTGCCATCGGGCTCCACCACGGAGATAGCCAGGTCGGCCACTGCCCTGCCTCTCGTCGGACGCGCTTACCAGCGCCACGCTATCGTCCCCGGCGTGGCCGAAGATCGAAGCAGGACCCCCCTTGGCACTCTCGCCGCATCGCTGCGAACCGCTCGGTCGGCGGCCGTTGGAGGCTTGGTCTTCGCCGTCGGCATGGTGGCGGTGCTCGTCCTGTTTAGGTCGGCCTTCCCCCTCGACGCCGCCATGGATGGCTCCTACACGCCCATTCCCGAGGCCATCGACCGCGGCCGGTGGGCCCTGCTCCTGCTCCCCTACGTCGGAATCGCCTTCATCTGGTTCATGGCCTCGCTTAACTACAGCCTCGGTCATGCCGACCATCGGCTCTTCACCACCGTGTTCCTCGCC
>JBJTIQ010000170.1:0-3206 GCA_046095085.1 Actinomycetota bacterium
CGGTCGCACATCGCCCTGTCCCTGCGGCGCATGAACGCGCTGGTCGACCTCGATACGACGTCCGCCATCGCGCACGTCGAGCCGGGCATCACCGGGCCGCGCCTGGAGGCACTGCTGGCGCGCTGCCAGGACTGCGGCAGGTGCCCGAGCGTGAAGCCACGCGCGGCCAGCAGCGCCTCCAGGCGCGGGCCGGTGATGCCCGGCTCGACGTGCGCGATGGCGGACGTCGTATCGAGGTCGACCAGCGCGTTCATGCGCCGCAGCGACAGGGCGATGTGCGGCCGCCCAGCGCGTAGACCGCCCACCACGGAGGTGCCCCCGCCCAGTGGCACGACCGCGATGCCGCGCGCGGAGCACAGGCCAAGCACGTCGACGACCTGCTCGTGCGTATCGGGAGAGACGACCGCGTCGGGGGCGTCCGCCGCATCTCCCGAGCGACGCCGCGCATAGTCGCTGTACGACGCGCCGCCCAGATGGGCCAGCCGAGACACGCGATCGGTGGCCACGTGGTCTTCGCCCACGACCGAGGCGAGTGCAGCCAGGTCATCGGCGCTCAAGCGACCTTTGGGGAGCACCCACTGTGCCGCTCCCTGAGCGGGCCAGGGGTTCGCGATGCCGACGTGCTCGCGGAGGAATTCGCGCATGTCAGGCTCGAGCGTCACCGGCTCCTTCGGGGTGCCCCACCGATACGACAGTTCACCGGCCTCGGACATGGGCACAGTCTGGCACCGCCTCACATGACCGCCGCAGCGCATGGCACGCTGCCGTCGTGCCCGCCTCTGCCACCACGGCCGACCTGACATGCGCGCGTCGGGAGCGAGATCGCGATGCCCTTGCCGCGGGCGAGTCCGTCGACGTCCTCGTGGTCGGAGGTGGGGTGACCGGTGTCGGCGTCGCTCTCGATGCCGCCACGCGCGGCCTCTCGACCGCGCTGATCGAGGCCGAGGATCTCGCCTTCGGCACGTCGCGCTGGTCGAGCAAGTTGATCCACGGAGGCCTGCGCTATCTCGCGCACGGCGACGTCGCCGTCGCCTGGGAGAGCGCGACCGAGCGCAGCCACCTCATGGGCACGATCGCCCCCCACCTCATCCGGCCACTCCCCCACGTGATGCCCGCCTTCGACGACACCCCCGCCCGCGATCGAGCACTGGTACGCGCGGGCCTGCGTGCCGCCGACCTGCTGCGCATCGCCGCGCGCACCCCGCGTGGTTCCCTTGCCCGGCCGCGCAGCATCGGGGCCGATCAGGTCGTCTCCCTCGTGCCCGGGGTCGACGCCACCCGCCTGCGCGGGGGCACGGTGCACTGGGACGGCCAGGTCGTCGACGATGCGCGACTGGTCGTGTCGATTGCCCGGACGGCGGCGTTCTACGGCGCACGCATTCTCACCCGCACACGGGCACTGTCGGTCAATGGTGACGGCGCGCGCGTGCGCGACGCGCTCACGGGAGAGTCCTACGACATCCAGGCGCGACACGTGATCGTGGCGACGGGCGTGTGGACCGGTGACCTCGATCCCGACACGCGCATCCTGGCCTCCCGGGGGTCGCATGCCCTGCTGGATCCGCGCGCACTCGGCTATCCGCGGGCAGCCTTGACGGTGCCGGTGCCCGACGAGCGCGGGCGCTATGTCTTCGCTCTCCCCACCACCGACGGCCCGGTGATCGCGGGCATCACCGACGAGCCCGAGCCCGCCCCCATGCCCGACGTGCCGACTGCCCCGGAGTCTGACATCGCGTGGATCCTGCAGCACCTGTCGAGCGCGCTCAGCGAACCCCTCACGTCCGACGACGTCATCGGCACCTACGCCGGACTGCGTCCACTGGTCGCTCCGCCCGACGGAAGCGAGTCCGGCGACACCGCCGATATCTCACGTCGACATCTCGTCACGCGCACGCCGGATGGCGCGGTCGTGATCACCGGCGGCAAGCTCACGACCTACCGACGGATGGCGCAGGATGCGGTGGACGCGCTCGGCATCGACGAGCGGTGCATCACCGCGACGACACCACTGGTCGGCGCGCAGCCCTATCGCACGCCCGCTCCGGTCGGCGTGCCCCCGCGACTGGTGCGCCACTACGGCTCCGAGGCGCCACGGGTCGCCGCCTGGGCCGACGACGATCCGTCTCTCCTGCAGCCCGTGGCGGCTGGCGTGCCGGTGCTCGGCGTGGAGGTGGTGCACGCGCTGCGGGCCGAGGGCGCGCTCTCGCTCGATGACGTGCTCGAGCGCCGCACGCGCCTGTCGGTCACGCCACAGGCGCTTGCTCGCGCGAGGGAACGGATCGCAGAGATTGCGCGCGGGGCCGATCCCGACGTGGAGGTGACGTGAGCGAGGAGCTCACCGACGCGAAGCGGCGAGCCATTCGCCGCGACGCCATCGGCCTCGGTATCGGGACGGGCGCCTACGCGCTGTCCTTCGGCGCCCTGTCGGTGTCCGCCGGGCTGTCCATCTGGCAGACGCAGGCGCTGTCGCTGCTGATGTTCACCGGCGCCTCGCAGTTCGCCCTCATCGCCATCCTGGGCGCCGGGGGTGGCGCCGTGGTGGCCGTGGCGACCGCTGCGCTCGTCGGCAGCCGCAACGCCTTCTACTCCGTCCACATGACCCGCGTGCTGCGACCGAGCGGCTGGCGGCGCCTGGCCGCCGCCCAGCTCACCATCGACGAGTCCACGGGCATGGCGGTCGGCCACGACGAGACCAACGCCGGAGCACGGCTGGCGTTCTGGTCGACGGGGATCGCCATATTCATCTGCTGGAACGTCGGCACCCTGATCGGCGCGGTCGCTGCCGGACTGCTGGATGACCCGGCCGTGCTCGGGCTAGATGCCGCGGGACCTGCGGCATTCCTCGCGCTCATCTGGCCGCGCCTGACGTCGTGGTCGATGCGTGCTGTCTTCGCAGTGTCGATGGTGTTCGCGGTCGCGTTCACGCCGGTCCTGCGCCCGGGCATCCCGGTGCTGATCGCGGGAGCCGCCGGCGTCGTGACCGGCCTGCTGCTCGCCCTGCCCGAGCTCCGCCGTGCCCGGGGAGGTGGGGGCGCGTGATCTGGACGACCGTGATCGTCGCCTCCATCGTCTGCTACGGCATCAAGCTGGCCGGCTACTCGGTGCCGCAGCGCTGGCTCGATCAACCGGTGGCGCAACGCGTCACCGTGCTGATCCCGGTGGCCCTGCTGTCGGCCCTCGTCGGGCTCTGGACGTTCACGAGCGGC
>JBJTIQ010000171.1:0-16149 GCA_046095085.1 Actinomycetota bacterium
CATGGCTGCCCTAGGGTGGCGGCGGGCCGTGAGGAGCCCCTGCGTGAGGCGACGCCTCACCAGCTCCACAGCGAGACGAGGAGGACGGCCATGGCCGAGTCGTATACGGGTGAGGCGTACTGCGTGAAGTGCAAGGAGAAGCGCGCCTTCACCGGCAATGTCGAGGAGACCAACGGGCGGCGCTTCGCCAAGGGCATCTGCCCCGTCTGCGGCACCAAGGTGACCCGCATCCTGGGCAAGGCCTGACGCACCACCCCCGCGCGGCGCATAGCGCTCCGCGTGGCTTGACAGACGTCATCGACGGCGTCGACGGCCCTGGGCTCGTCGGCGCCGTCGAGCGTCTTGTGGCCATGCCTTCCATGGGCGGCACGCCGGCCGAACGCGACATCCAAGACTTCCTGGCTGACGCCTGGCGGTCCGATGGTCTCGACGTCCAGACATGGGACATCGATGTCGCCGAGGTCTCGGCGCGACCGGACTTCCCGGGCATGGAAGTAGACCGCAGTTCCGCACGGGGCGTGCTGGCCCGCTGGCCGGGCACCGGCGATGGTCCCACCCTCCTCCTGCTCGGCCATACCGATGTGGTGCCACCCGGTGATCTCGCCGCGTGGTCGGGTGACCCCTTCGCCCCCCGCATCGCCGGCGACCGGCTGCTCGGCCGGGGCAGCTGCGACATGAAGGCTGGTACCGCCGCCATGTGGTTCGCGCTTCGCGCCATGCGCGATGCCGGGGTGCGCCTTCGCGGCGACGTCCTGCTGGCGCCGGTGTGCGGCGAAGAAGACGGTGGACTCGGCACCTACGCGCTGCTGCAGAGCGGACTGCGCGCAGATGCCTGCGTCATCCCCGAGCCGACCAACCTCGATCTCATCCCGGCCAACGGCGGCGCCCTGACGTTCCGGATCCGCGTTCGCGGGCTCGCCACGCACGCGTCGCGGCGCACCGAGGGCGTGAGCGCGATTGCCAAGTTCGTCCCCGTGCTCGAGGAGCTCGCGCGCCTTGAAGCCCGACGCAACGACAACGTCGACCCGCTGATGCAGCGCTGGCCCATTGCCTACCCCCTGTCGGTCGGTACCGTCCACGCCGGCGACTGGGCGTCGACCGTGCCCGATCTGCTGATCGCCGAGGGCCGACTCGGGGTTGCCCTGGGCGAGACTCCCGCGCAGGCACGCGCCGACCTCGAGGGCGCCCTCGCCAGACTCTGCGCCACCGATCCATGGCTGGCCGAGCATCCGATCGAGATCGAATGGTGGGGCGGCCAGTTCGCCTCCGGACGCACCGACCCGGGCCATTCGCTCGTCCGAGACCTCAGCGACACCGTCCGCGAGGTGCTCGACCGCACGCCGCAGGTCTACGGCGGCCCCTACGGCTCGGATCTGCGACTGCTCGTCGACGCCGGGATCCCCACGGTGCACTTCGGGCCTGGCGAAAGCGCCGCCGCACACGCTCCCGACGAGTGGGTATCGACGACCGACACGGTCGCGTGCGCACGAGCACTGGCGGCCTTCGCTATGGGTTTCTGCGGCGTCGCCTGACCGACGGTCAGCCTGCATGCGCCTCGGCCCGGGGAGCAGCGTACGGTGATGACTGCGTCCGATAACCTCACACGCACACCGGCGCCTGGAGATGTCATGACCACTGTGGTTTCCGTCCACTCCTTCCGCGGAGGCACGGGGAAGAGCAACAACACGTCCAACATCGCGGCTAACCTCGCCGCGATGGGCGCTCGCGTAGGCGTCATCGACACCGACATCCAAAGCCCCGGCATCCATGTGCTCTTCGGCTTCGACGAAACCCTCGACAACACACTGAACGACTTCCTGTGGGGCAAGATCCCGATCGAGCAGGCAGCACACGACGTGACCGATCGCGTCCGAGAGTCAGTCACCGTCGCCGAGGGAGGTGCCCTCTACCTCGTGCCCTCCAGCATGAAGGCCGGAGATATCGCTCGGGTGCTGCGCGAGGGCTACGACGTGGGCACGCTCAACGACGGCTTCCGCGACCTGTCCAGGGCCCTCAACCTCGACTACCTGCTGATCGACACCCACCCGGGTCTCAATGAAGAGACGCTCCTGTCGATCACGATCAGCGACGTGCTCCTGCTCATCCTGCGCCCGGATCGCCAGGACTTCCAGGGCACCGCCGTCACGGTGGACGTCGCGCGCAAGCTCGAGATCCCGGCTCTCTTCCTGATCGTCAACATGGTGCCCGGCGGCACCGATATCGACGACCTGCGAGACCAGATGACCGCCGCATACGCCGCCGAGACCGTCGCGACCCTCCCGCTGGCAGAGGAAGTCGTGCAAAACGCCTCCGGCGCCCTCTTCTCGCTCTCGCATCCCGACCATCCGTGGTCGCAGCAGGTGCGCGGGGTCGCCGAGCGCCTGCGCGCCTAGGCTCGCGCCATGAGCTCCATGCGCCGGCGCATCACCCTCACCTATCGTGTGGCCCTGCTCATCGCGCTCCTCCTCGTGCTTTCGGCCCTCGTGACAACGCTGTTCACCCTGCGTTCGGTCGAGTCGGCGGTGGAGCAGCAGTCCGAGAAGTCGGTCGCCAATGTGCACGCCACGGTCGGCACGCTTGTAGCGGTCGAGTACTCCGGCATACAGACATACCGCGAGGCAGCACTCGAGCGTCGCAAAGAGGGACTCGTAGACGTCATGGACACCGTGGTGGCGATGCTCGATGGCCTTCGGGCAGAGGTCGATCGCGGCGCCATGACCGAGGAGGAGGCGCGCGCCTTCGCCCTCCGGACCATCCCCACGATTCGCTACGGCAACAACGACTACGTCTTCACCTTTGACACGCAGATGACAGCGATCGCGCACCCCGACCCGAAGCTGCAGGGTCGCAATCTGATCGATCTGAAGGACACCGACGGCAAGGAATTCATCCGCGAGATGCAGTCGGTAGCCCTCGGCGGAGGGGGCTACCTCGACTACAAGTGGATTCGCCTGGGCGAGGAGGTTCCCAGCCTCAAGGTCGCGCGAGCCGTGCTCTACGAGCCGTGGCAGTGGATTCTGGGCACCGGCCTCTACGTCGATGACATCAATGCGCAGGCAGCCGACCGACTCGAGGCAGCCAAGGCGGCGCGCGGCGTGACCCTGGGCGAGATCTCTCTGGGCGACTCGGGCTTCTTCCTCATCCTCGACGAGTCAGGCAAGGTTGTGCTCGCTCCCCCGGGACTCGACACGTCCGGTCTGCAAGCGACAGCATCCGGCCAGGAATACGTCGCACAGATCCTGCAGTCCGCGCCGCAGAGCGACGGATCGATCGCCACCTTCACCGCGTCGACGACCCTCGACGGCCGCGACGAGTCATGGGTCACCAACGTCTCGCGCTTCGAGCCACTTGGCTGGGTGCTCGTATCCGCCGTGCCACGCGCAGACCTCGTCGGTCCGGCCCGGTCACTGGCCCTGCAGCTGCTCACTTTGAGCCTCGTCGTGCTCATCGTGGGCCTGGTGGCGGGCCTGCTGCTCAGTCGCCGCATCGTCAGACCCGTGGAGGACATCACCGGTGCTGCACGGGCGCTGGCCGAGGACCGCTTCGATCCGGCGGCGCTCGATCGGGCGAGTCGGCGGCAGGACGAGGTCGGCGAGCTGGCTCGCACCTTCCAGCGCATGGGCACCGAGGTGGCCGAACGCGAACGAGCCCTGCGTGAGCAGGTTGCCTTGCTGCGCGTGGAGATCGACCGGTCGCGAGTCGACGAGCAGGTCAGCGAGATCACCGAGACGGAGTACTTCCAGCGATTGCGTGAGCAAGCAGACAGACTCAGAAGGGGCGACTCCCCCTGAGCCGCTCCCCCTCTTTCCCTGTGGATGGCGCCAGCGGGCATCCGGGATTGCCTGGCACAGTGCCGCCATGACGCCTTCACTGCTTCCTCGCCGACCGTGGCTGCGCGATGACAGCCCCATCATCTGGCGCGATGACACCACCATTCAGGTGGGCGACGACGATCGCCGGGCCGTCATCCGCGATGTCGACCACGCGGTCATCACGTGGGCGGCATCCCTACAGGGCGAGCGAACACTCGAGCAGGCACTCGCCGCAGCCGAAGAGTCCGGCGTACGCCGCTCCGCTGCCGTGCGCCTGCTACGCACACTCAGTTGCACCGGAGCTCTTGACGACGCAGCCGTGCTCCCCGACCGACTCCGCGAGGCCACCCCTCAGTTGCGCACGCGGCTCGCCCCCGGGCTTGCTGCCGCGCGGCTCGTGCTGGGCTCACCCGCGCTCGCCGCCCGGGCCGTGGATCGACGCCTGAGCGCGAGCGTGGCGATCCACGGCGTCGGTGAGATAGCCGATGCTGTGGCGGTCGCCCTGACGCAGGCGGGCGTCGGCGACATCGTTCGCGAGACCAGACTGAGCGCGTCCTCGCGGCGCGCACGACGCTCGAGCGCCTCGCGCACATGTCACGTGCTGTGCGATGTCCCGCATCCCGATGCGGCTTCCGACCCCGATGATGTCGCGCTCGACGTTCCGCACCTGCCCGTCTCGGTTCGCGGGGCCAAGGCCGTCATCGGTCCGTTCGTCCTCCCCGGATTGACCGGGTGCCTGCGCTGCCGCGACCTGCACCGCGGCGACGACGATGCCGCCTGGCCTCGCATCGCCGTGCAATTGCAGCACCGGCGACCCGCGGTGCAGCCCGTGGACTCGGCGCTGGCCGCTGCGGCCGCGGCCCTGGCCGCGCTGCAGGCACTCGCGTGGATTGACGCCTGGGAGGGCACCGGCGCGCTTCGATGGCCCGCGGGGTGGCCCGATGCGGCGCCGCCCAGCGTCGGGGCGCAGCTGGTCATCGCGCTCCCCGGTGGCGCGGTCACGCGCGAAACGTCTCGGTCGCACCCGCTGTGCGGATGTCGGTGGCCGACGACCGGCTCCTAGCCACCTCGATGCTGCTCGAGGAGGTCGAGGATCTGCTCGCCGTAGCGACCGGCCTTGTCGGGACCAATGCCGGTGATCGCAAGGAGGCCGTCGACATCGCTGGGCATGGCCTCGGCCAGGGCATCGAGGGTCGCATCGGTGAAGACGACGTAGGCCGGCACCTCGCGCTCACGGGCACGCTGCAAGCGCCACGCCTTCAGCTCCTCGACGAGAGCCTCCTGAGCGGTTGACGGGCACGTGCGACAGCGCATGCGCGCGCGCTCCGCACCGGTGACGAGCGACCGGCCGCACACGCGGCAGGACGCGGGACCGCGCCGCTCCGATCGACGCGCTCGCGCGGCTCCCCGCGACACGCTCGCGGCACCGAGCGGACCGGCGGATGCCGCCTCGGCCTCATCGACAAAGCGGCTGCGCTGCCGCTGCCCTCGTCCGCCGGGCTGGCGCGAACGTGCCCACGTGAGAGTCAGGTGGCGCCGCGCCCTTGTGATGGCGACGTAGAAGAGACGGCGCTCCTCGGCAAGGCCGTCGTCGGCGAGGGACTGCGCGTGCGGGAGCGAGCCCTCGGCCAGTCCGGCGACGAAGACGGCCTCCCACTCCAGCCCCTTGGCAGCGTGAATGGTGGCCAGGACAACCCCATCGGCTACCGGTGCGTGCTGCGCCTCGGCACGTCGATCCACCTCGATCACGAACCCGGCGAGGTCGACACCCGGACCGAGGGACTCGGCCAGGCCGACGAGCGCCGACAGCGACTCCCAGCGCTCCCGAACGGCACCGGTGCTGCGCGGTGGGTCTGGTGCGTAGCCCATCACGCTGAGTACGCCGATCACCCCGGCGACAGCGGGCTCGGTGCCGTCGGCACGCGCGGCACCACGCAGGCGAGTCAGTGCCTCGCGCACCTCGCCGCGATCGAAGAATCGCTCACCTCCGCGTAGGACAACGGGGATGCCCCTCTCGGCAAGTGCCTCTTCGAATGCGGGCATCTGACCGTTGATGCGAACCAGGACGCAGATGTCACGCGGTGCCATGCCCTCGGCTATCAGTCGCTGGATGCGATCGGTCACGGCCTGGGCCTCGGCGACCTCATCGTCGAATGCCTCCACCACCGGGTCGGGGCCCGGACCTACCTGGGAGGTCAGGCCGTGGTCGCCTGCGCCCGCGGCAAGGATCCGGTTGGACATCGCCACGATCTGCTCCGTGCTGCGATAGGTGCGGAAGAGCCGTATCGAAGTGGCCCCGGGGAAGCGCGCGGGGAACTCGCGGAGGAAGCGATCGTTAGCCCCCGCGAAGGAGTAGATGGTCTGCGCGCTGTCTCCCACGACGCACACGTCGTCGCGATCACCCAGCCACAGGTCGAGCAGTCGACTCTGCACCGGACTGACGTCTTGGAATTCGTCGACGGTGAACCAGCGATAGGCCGTGCGGACCTCATCGGCGACATCGGGGCGCTCGGCGAGGGCCCCGACAGTCATGAGGAGCACATCGTCGAAGTCGATCAGCCCGCGCTCTGACTTGATCTCGTCGTAGGCGGCATAGGCCCGCGCCGTGTCGGCGGGCGACACGGGAGGGGTGCGCTGCAGGGCGGCCTCGGCGTAGCCCTCGGGAGCGATCTGGACCTGCTTGGCCCACGCGATCTCTGCCGCCAGGTCGCGAATGACCGCGGGATCGGTGGGCAGATGACATCGAGCTGTTGCCTCGGCCACGAGTGGCGCGGCACGCCCGACCAGCTCGGGGGGTGCGCCGCCGACGACCCGCGGCCAGAAGTGGCGGAGCTGGCGCAACGCCGCGGAATGGAACGTGCGCACCTGCACGCCGTCGACCCCCAGGGAGCGCAGGCGCTCGCGCATCTCGCCAGCGGCGCGCGTGGTGAAGGTGACGGCCAGGCTGCGGCGAGGATCGTGCGCTCCCACCTGCACGGCGTGGGCGATGCGATGCGTGACCGCACGCGTCTTGCCGGTGCCGGCTCCCGCCCACACCACGACAGGCCCCTCGAGAGCCAAGGCCACGGCCCGCTGCTCGGGATCAAGGGCCTCCAGGGGGTCGTCCACGCGGGAATCGTCGCATCAGGGTCCGACGTTGACCCTGCTGGACCCGGTCGGCCGGGCGACACGAGAGGATGACCACGTGAGCACCCCAGCCCTGACGATGTACACCACCCAGTGGTGCGGCTTCTGCATGCGCCTGAAGGCCCAGCTTGCCCGCGAGGGGATCGAGGTGGCCGAGGTCGATATCGAGGTCGATCCCGAGGCGGCCGCGTTTGTCGAGAGCGTCAACGGCGGCAACCAGACTGTCCCGACCGTCGTCTTCCCAGACGGCACGGCGATGACCAACCCTTCACTGGGCAAGGTCAAGGAGAAGCTCGGGGTCTAGGGCCTGATCCAGTCGCCTGGCAGCGACTCGCCATACCAGCGCTCGATGAGGCGTCGCGCGATCGACACTGCAGGCGGCAGCGCAACCTCGCCGGCCCGACACGCGTCGGCGAGTTCGCTTCGACTGAACCATCGCGCTTCGACGATCTCCTCGCCGTCGACCTGCACGTCGGTCGAGGTGGCCCATGCGTGGTAGCCGAGCATGAGCGAGCACGGGAACGGCCACGGTTGGCTGCCGAGATAGGCGAGTTCGCCCACGTGCACCCCTGACTCCTCGAGCACCTCGCGTCGCACCGCCGCCTCGGCCGACTCGCCGGGCTCGACGAAACCCGCGAGCGTGGAGAACCACGATGGCTGCCAGCGTCCCTGACGCCCGAGGAGCGCACGATCGTCATCGTCGACCACGAGGACGATTACCGCAGGGTCGGTGCGCGGGTAGTGCTCGCTTCCATCGACGTCGCACACTCGCACCCAGCCTGCCGTCGCCATCCGCGTGGGCGCGCCACACAGTGCGCAGCACGGGTGTGCGGCGTGCCAGTTGTCGAGGGCGACCGCCGCCACCATGAGCCCGACGTCGCGATCATCCAGTGCCGCGCCGATCTCGCGAAGGTCAGACCACTCGCCTGGCACTGCCGAGTCGTCGACAACCCTTGCGCAAAAGAACGCCGTATCTGAGTCGTCAACCCCCAGCAGCACGACCTCGTCGCTGTCGACGTCGGCGGGCGCCACCAGCCGCAGTCGCGGGGCGCCAGAGGTGATGACCGGCGCCGTGCCGGCATTGACGAGTAGCACCCGCGACGCGGGATCGGCCCAGCGCCTGGCCACCCAGTCAGCGTCGCCGCGTCGCTCGGCGACACGCTCGAGGGCGCTCCGAGCGAGCGACAGGTCGGCCAGCAGCGAGCGGTCAGCCCTCGTGTCGCCCATGGCGGGAGCCTAGTGAGGCCCCGCACGTGCAACGATGTCGGCGATCGGCGGAAGGGAGCGACAGACAGCGTGGCTGTGTTCATTCGCCAGCTCACGGGCATTCGCTTCGTGGCCGCCTTCTGGGTGCTTCTCTACCACCTGCAGGTGCCCCTCAACACCATGGGCGTCATGGCCATCCCCGTGCTCAATGACGTGATTCGGGTAGGCCGCCTCGGCGTCGACCTGTTCTTCGCCCTCTCGGGATTCATCCTCACCCACACCTACATCAACAAGATGGGAGGGCGACTGGCTGCGGGTGCCACCCTGGAGTTCTGGTGGCTACGACTGGCCCGCATCTACCCGGTGCACTTCGTCATGCTCAACATCGCCGGTCTCGCGATCGTCGCACAGGCTCTCGTCACGGGCGTCGACCGAGAGCGCCCATGGCTCAACCCCGTCGACTACGTCCGCAACCTGCTGCTCGTCCAGGAGTGGGGGCCGCATCCGTCGCGAGGCTGGAACGTCGTCGCATGGTCACTGTCGATGGAATGGCTCGCCTATCTTGTCTTCCCGCTGCTGATCCTGGTGCTCTTCGCACTGCACAAGCGCGTGTCAACGCCCGTGCTCATCGTCGCGTGGTTCGTCGCACTCCTGCCGCTGCTCATCCGCGGCAGTCTCACCGTCGATCCCTACTACACCGATCTGTGGGGCTCGGTCATTCGCGTCCTCACGGAATTCACCGCCGGGGCGATCACCTACCTGATCGTGATGCGATGCATTCCCCCCGGTGCCACCGATCCGCGCCCGCGCGTGGAGCGCCTTGCGACCACCGTGTCGGTTGTCATGCCGATTCTCGTCGTGGCCGGAGCCGTGTTTCTTGGCCGCTGGAGTGGCGCCCAGTCGCCGATCACTCTCAACGACCCTGAGGCCGAGCCGCTTCCGCCGTTCTTCCACCTCTGGCTCGTGCCGCTGCTCATCATCTGGATCGGCGCCCTCGCGCTGTCACGACGCGGCCAGGCTCGCTGGCTGGCCACCGACACGCTCATCCTCGGCGGAGTGGTGTCGTATTCGCTCTACATGACGCACCTGGTGTGGTTTGGCGTCTGGCGAGCCGGAATGAACGCACTAGGCATCGAAGCGGGCATCCTCTTCGCCATCGCATGGATCGTCGGCATCGCCGGGGCGTTTGTCGTCGCCTGGCTGATGTGGCGCATCGTGGAGGAACCCTGCCGGCGAGTCATGCGCAGGGCCGTGGGAGTGAAGCCCGTCGCGCCCGAGGAGACGACCGCCGATCCCGATGCGAAGAAGGACAACGCGGTCACGGACCGCTGAGTATGCGATCTAACTCGGCTCGGTCGGGTAGGCGCGCTGGAGTGACGACGTCGCCGGTGCCCACGAGCACGAAGGACGCATCGATGCGGTCGAGCGGTGTGCCAACGGCCTCGGACCATGCCACTCGATAGATCGCGAGCTGAAGGTCGTGGAGCCCACCCGGGCCCCCGGACTTCCAGTCGACGATCTCCACTCGGCCCTGCGGGCCCGCGAAGATGGCATCAATGCGTCCGCTGACGAGTCGACCTCCCAGCACGATCGCGAACGGCGCTTCCACCGCGAGCGGGGCACGCAGCGCATAGGGCGTGCTGAGGAAGGCCCGGCGGAGTCGCTCGAGCTCGGCGTCGGTCGCCAGGGCATCGGCGCTGTCGAGGTCGTCGAGATCGAACAGGGTCTGCACGGAGTACTGGCCCTCGATCCAGGAGTGGAGTGCTGTGCCGCGGCGTGCCGCCGCGGACGGTCGGCGCGGCATGGGTCGCGCCAGGTCGAGGGCGAACGCATCGGGATCGTCGTGAAGGCGAACGACGTCGCTGACCGAGAGGGCGAAGGGCAGCTCGATCTCACGAGCGCGCCGAGCGATGCGCTCCTCTTCGAGGAGGCGGTGCGTTGCGTTGTCCCAGTCGGCCACCGTCGCGGCTTCGGCAGGTGTCAGCGGCAGTGACGCAAGACCATCGACGCGCGCCCGGGATACCAGATCAGCGGCATGCTGGCGCGCGGCCTGGACGCTCGGGTCGGGCTCGCGTGGCCAGGCTGCCGCTCGATCGGCCACGAGCGGATTGATGTCGCCGTCGACAGGCGGCGGCGCCCAGATGACGACGTCTCCAGCGCCCTCAAGGCACCACTCGTGAACCTCGACGAGGAACTCACCCGGACCGCGCGGGGTGGTCTGCGATGGCCCCCACCAGTGGCCACTGACAGCGAGGGTGCGCTCGGCGCGCGTGAAGGCGACGTAGGCCAGGCGCCGCTCCTCCGCACGCTCCAGGTCGCCGCTCGCCCGCAGGAATTCACGGTGACTTGTCGAGGTCGGCCCGCCGACGGGATCGGGGAAGGCCGTCAGCGCGGCCGGGGAGCCATCGCGTAGCGGCCAGGGGACCACCTGGGCGTTGGTCGGCCACCGATCGCGCCCCGTGCCGGGGAAGACGCCGTCGCAGCTCCCCGGAACGATCACGTGCGCGAACTCGAGTCCCTTGGCCTTGTGGATGGTCATGAGCACGACGGCATCGCCTCGGGGCAGGTCGTCAACGGTGGGAGAGGCATCGAATTTCTCCGCCTCGCGAAGGCGTGCCAGGAAGGCTCCCAGCGTCGAGCGTGCACCGCCGACAGAGACGGGGAATCGCGCCGCGAGTTCGCGGAATGCCGACATGGCGCGCGCGCGCTCGGCGGCCTCGTCGGCGGGACCGATGGCCATCTCGACACCAAGACCGGTGATGCGCAGCACACGAGAGATGAGTTCGGCCGGAGGGTCATCGCGATGTCGTCGGAGCAGCGAGAGCTCGGCCGATAGGCGCACCAGACGATCGCGTGCCTGGGGCGAGATATCGGCACCCGCCCCGGCCGCTGCGCGGTCGATCGCTTCCGGCAGGCTCGCGAGGTCTGCGGGGTCGGTGCCCAGGATTGCAGCGCGAAGCCGGCTGTCGACACCTTGACCTGCGTCGAGCGACTCGCGATCGGGCGACGCAAGCCGGCCTAGTGCGGCTAGATCGCGGACGCCGAACTTCCAGCGTGGACCTTCGAGGAGTCTCAGGCAGGCGGCATTGGCAGTGGGATCGTCGAGCACCTCGAGGATCGCGCGCACTTCGGCAACGACGGGCACGTCGAGGAGCCCTGCCACGCCGACGAGGTGAGTGGGCACTCCGCGCAGACGCAGCTCTCGGTCGATGTCGACCAGGGTCTCCGCGCGGCGGGAGAGGATGGCGATGCCCCGCCACGTGCCGTGCGCGACATGGAGTCGCTGGACCTCGTCGGCCACCCACGACGTCTCGTCGACCACCGTCGGCAGGAGTGCGCACCTGACATCCCCTCGGCCCCGACCAGACGCCGCCGCCGTCAAGGGCTCGACACCGGCGTGGATCGCGCGCAACGGCGCGGCCACGTGGTTGGCCAGGTCGAGGATGAGCGGGCCCGAGCGTCGGTTGTCGGCAAGGGAGTAGCGCAGGGCCGGGGACGGCACGCCGTCGACGAGACGGGGGAAGTGGACCGGGAATCGATCGATGTTGTCGACGGTGGCGCCACGCCACTCGTAGATGGCCTGGCAGGGATCGCCCACGGCCGTGACCGGATGGCCGTCGCCGAATGCCGTCTGCAGAAGCAGCCGCTGGGCGACGGAGGTGTCTTGGTATTCGTCGAGCAGGACGCATGGATAGCGCCCACGAAGCTGGGTGCGCACATCGCTCGACTGCCGGACGATCGCCAGGGCCCACCGCACCTGATCTGCGAAGTCGAGGACCTGACGCGATCGCTTGGCAGCACGGAACTCATCGACGAGACCGCACAGGGCCGCACGCATGCGGGCAGCCTCGAGCATCTGGTCGCCGATCCTTTGCCGCTTCGGCAACGCCTCGAGGCGGTGGATGAGTGCGCACGCATCGTCGAGCACCTCGGCCGGGGTGAGATCGAGCTCGGCCAGCGCATCATCGAGGCGCAGCGTCGCCGAGATCACCGACGCCATCGCGCGACCTCGATCGGCAAGGGGAAGTGCGGTCGAACGAACGACCTGAGCGGCCAGAGCCTCGCGCGCCCCGTGGGCAAGCACCTCGGCACCGGGCTCAAGCCCGGCCAGCACGCCGTGGTCGATCAGAAGGCGGGCCGCGAAGGAGTGGTAGGTGGACACGGCAGGCTCGAGCACGGCCTCGGCATCGATCCACCCGTGGTCTTGAGCGGCCAGGAGGAAGCGTCGACTGCGCGAGAGCAATTCAGCCGCTGCCTTGTTGGTGAAGGTCAGCCCGAGCACGCCATCGGGCGGTGCGTAGCCCTCGATCACGAGCCATGCCACGCGCGCGGCCATGACCGTCGTCTTGCCCGAGCCCGCCCCCGCGACGATGGCGGCCGGCTCGAGGGGCGCACTGACGGCCATCCACTGCTCGTCGCTGAGGGGATGAGCAAGGAGAGTCTCGATGCGTACGCGTGCATCGCTCATGGCAGCACCTCCTGTGCCATGGGCTGGGCCGGGCACGTGGCGGAGAAGCTGCAGCGTCGGCACTCACCGGACGGGACAGCCTCGAAGGACTCAGACCGCACCTGGATGACAGCCGCGCGAAGGGCCTCGACGATCGGGGCCTCGGCTGGGTCATCACACGGCAGCGCGGCCTGCTCCTGGACCTTGGCCACACCCGGCGAACGCGATGACTCGATGCGCAGCTGCACCAGGCTGGCCCCGCCGGGCTCGGCATCGGGGCCCAGCACATCCTCGAGTCCACCGCCAAGAATCGCCGCCTGGTAGACGGCGAGTTGCGCATGCTGGGCAACGGTTGCCTCGGAGGGCGCCACCTTGCCCGTCTTGAGGTCGACGGCAAAGGCACGGCCATCGTCGTCGACCTCCACGCGGTCGATCGCCCCGCGCACGACGACGGACGCGTCGACATCGGCGAGTTCGCCCTCGATCGAAGCGAGTGGAAGCGACACCTCGAAGCGTTGCTCGGATGCAGCCACAGTGCGTTGCGACGTGCGGTGGTAGTCGCAGAATCGACGCATCACCTGGAGCAGCGCCAGGCGTTCGGCATCGCTGCGCCATGGCGCCTCAAAGGCAAGGTGCGGCCACACGAGCTCGGCGCGGGCCACCAGCACCTCGGGGTCGGCTGGCAGCTCTCCTCGCGCCACCGCCTCGGCGAGTGCGTGGACGATCGATCCGAAGGACAGCGCGTCAGATCGCGGGGAGTCGGCATGCACCTCGCGTTGGAGGAACCACCGTCGTGGACACGCCTGCAGGCCCTCCAGCGCGGACGCCGAGAGGGCGACGGGCAGATCAGCCGGGCGCACGGGAGCGACGCCCGTCGTGCGATCGAGGAGCCCCCACCACGCTGCGGGATCGGCAAGCGGTGCGAGGCGCTCCCCCTGGTCCGGTGGCGGCGGCTCTGCCGCGTCCGACAGGCCGGCCAGTCGCCGGGCGGCTTCGATGCGCAGGGCCTCACTCGACGCCGGGTCCTGCGCGACCGTGCGGAGTTCGGCGACGAGCCCCTCGAGAGTCAGAGGTCGCGGCGGACGACCCGCCGCATGCTGGACGGCCACGCCCAGGTCGTCGACGAAGCGACTGGGCTGATCTCCCGTCAGTTGCTCGGCGGCAACCACGGCCACGCATACGCTGCGACTGGCACGTGACAGGGCGAGCGCGAAGAGCCGGCGCTCTTCGGCGACCTGCTGTGCGGCCTCGTGTCGGGCGAGTGCGTGCGAGTCGAACGCCGTGCCACTGACGATCGCATCGAGCTGCTCGATGTGCAGCACGCTCGAACGACCGCGCAGCGATGGCCAGGCGCCCTCCTGTGCTCCCACGATGACGACGTGGTCCCACGATCGCCCAACGGCGAGGTGCGCCGTGGCGATCACGACAGCGGGCGAGTCGGCTTCGCGCGCGGACACCGCCTCGGCCGGAACGCGCTGGCCGGTCAGCGATGCCAGGAACGCCGGGGCTCCCACGACGCCGGCGTAGCGCTCGCTGAATCGCTCGGCAGCGTCGAAGAGCGCGCCGACAGCGTCGAGGTCGTGGCTCGACGGCCGGTGACCACTCAGGGCAGCGCGTCGAAGTCGCTCGGGCCAGGAGCGCTCATCGCCGGATCCCTGCCACAGGATCCACAGGATGTCACCCGGCAAGGCACCGTCGAGGGCCTGGCGCCTAGCTGCGCCCAGGAGTTCGCCGACTCGCCGTACGCGTTGGAGGACGGGGACCGCCTCGTCGTTGACGGAAGTCGCCGCCTCGCCCTCGATCGCCCGGCGGAGCTCCGCGGCCAGCAGGAGAGTGCCGGCCGGCGCCTGCGAAGCGGGATGCACTTGGCGAAAGGAACGCCGCAGCGCACGCATGAGCACCCGAAGGTCGACCGGATCGATCGAACCGAGCGGGCCGCTGATGACCTCGACCGCGACCTCGGGTGCCAGGGAGCCGGGATCGAGCGCGGCCTCGAGGGCCGTCAGCAGGACGGCGACGGCGGGTTCGGCACGGAGGGGCACGTCGTCGGACAGGACACGTGCGGGTACGCCGGCAATGTCTAGCGAGCGGCGCATGAGATCGACGTCGCCCTTGCCACGCACGAGAACCGCCATGTGGCGCCACGACATTCCAGCGAGATGGCGTTGACGCAGGTCGTGCCCGACGTTGGCGGCGAGATCGCCCGCGGAGTCGTAGGAGATCACCGAAACGGCATCGTCGGTGTCGCCCGCGGCCGGCGAGCGGTAGCGCCGAAGGACATCGGCAGGGAGCGATGCGAGCGAGGATCCGCGCTGGACCGCCGCTATCGCGGCCCGCAGTCGGGGCCCGCCACGATGGCATTGGTCGAGGACGACGACCTGCGCGTCGCCGAGGCGGAAGATCGCCTCGCGATCGGCTCCCCGGAAGCGGTAGACGCTGGTGTCAGGATCGGTGAATGCCACCACGCACGGCGTGGCCAGCGCCTGTATGAGTCGCACCTGCAGCGGGTCGGCCTCGTGGGCGTCGTCGACGTAAACGCACTGCAGGGATGAGCGAAGCGACGCTGCCTCGGGACTGGCGGCAATCTGGCCGGCGAGGGAGATAAGCCGGCTGTAGTCGATCACGCCCTCGAGTGCCATGACCTCGTCTTCCATCTCGGCGAATCGCGCGAGTGCGGGCCAGACCGGATGCTCGAGGGCATGGCCAGCCTCGACGAGCTCGGCCGGATCGATCGCGAGTTCGCGGACGCGGGCGAGGAAGGCACGCACATCGTTGGCGAGTCCGAGAGTAGGAAGTGCAACCGTGAGCTCCTCCGGCCAGTCGATCTCACCGTCGGCCACTGCGCCAAGGAGCAGCTCCCGGATGCGCACGTCTTCTTCGGCACCGGAGAGCAGGCGCGGGAGCACGGCATCGGGATCCTGGACCATGGCGCGCGTGACCAGCGAGAAGGCGAAGGCGTGGAATGTCGTGACGGTGGGCATTGCCCCTCCGCCCCCGCGTGCGGCGATGCGATCGCGCAGGTCGCGGGCGGCCGTGCGATCGAAGGCCAGTACGAGGATCGCCTCGGCGGGCACGCCATCGGCCAACCGGGCGGCCACTGACTCGGCCAGGGTGAGCGATCTGCCGGTGCCCGGCGCTCCCAGGGCGATCAGGGAGCCGCTGCGGTGCTCGACCACGCGCTGCTGGGCCGGGTCGAGGACCGGATGGGCGGCAGGCGGGGGCGGGGTGCGCAGGATCACCGGGGCCACCACGCCCTCATCCCACCAGGAGGGTGTGACGGTCCACCCGCTATGGCTGGTCCTGGGGCCGTCGTCTGGGACCATCGAGGGGTGACGCAGGAGGCCGCCCCCCGGGGCACGGAGCCGGCGACGCCGGCCCGGGGTCGCCATGCCTCCGCCGAGCCTCGCGCCGGGGAGTCCCAGCCCACCGTGGCGCTGCCCCGCCCCGAGGCGCCCCCCGCTGCCGCGCCCTCCACGACCGTGGTCATCGAGGACGGCGTCCTCCCCCGTCGCCTGCGCCGACCCCTCGACCTCGCCCGCTTCCTCGTCGCCGCCGCCG
>JBJTIQ010000172.1:0-2832 GCA_046095085.1 Actinomycetota bacterium
CTGATCGTCGAAACCTGTCACCCCCGCTGTTCAGTTATGCATCCATGGTACGTCCTCCCGGCGACATCCCCTCCGGCCGGAAGTCGTTCTTAGGGAGATTCAGGTCGTATTCGGCCCTGAATTTCCCGAAGAATCCAAGGCGGGGGGACCTAGCCTCGGAGCATGCGCCTCTTCGTCGGGATGAACCCACCCGCTGAGGCTTGCGCCCACGCCGCCGGGGTGGTGGCCCGGATCGCCGCCACCACCCCGGACATGCGTTGGGTCCCAACAGAACGCTGGCACGTGACCCTGGCATTCCTGGGCGAGGTCGACCCTGACCGAGTGCCGCGGCTGACCGCCTCCTTGGCCGAGGTCGCCGCCCAACACCCTCCCCTTCAGGGCCTGAGACTGGCCGGTGCGGGACCCTTCCGGGGGTCAGCGTGGTGGGGCGTGCACCCCACGGCGCGGCACTCGCCCGCCGACCGACTGGCCCGAGCCGTGCAGCGGACCATGCGCTCAGCGGGGGTCACGATCGAACGCCGTCCGTGGAGGGCTCACCTCACCGTGGCCCGTTGGCGGTCCTCCGCCGAACTCGACCGCCGGGGGCGATCCCTGGCGGCGGCCCTAGACGAATACGTCGGACCGGCGTTCGACATCGACGCGATACGGCTGGTGCACTCCGTCACCGGCCCAACCCCGACCTACACCGACCTCGCCACGGTGGTACTGACGGGCGCCTAGGGCTTCACGCGAAGGCGCACCTTCGCCGTTGCACTCACTCCGGCTCGATCCCTCGCCGTGATCGTGTACGTCGTGCCGACTTGCACGCGCTTAGGCGTGCCGCGGATGACCCCGGTCGTGCGGACAAACCAGATCCCATTGACGGCCCTGGACTTGGTCCCGGGCAGCTTGGGCGAGACCGCGTATCGAATCCCCTCGCCGAATCCGACGGCGCGCAGTGGGGCGGAGGCAAATCGCTCGCCTCGGTCGACCGTGATGCGCTGTCGAGAGGGGAGCACTTGCGCAGTGTCCGTCCACGCACCATCGGAGCGCAGGGTCACCCGCAATGAGTGGATGCTGCTCCCTGAGACGAGTGGGTTGCCCTTGCCTCCGTTGCCGAACGTATCGCTGTAGGGCATGCCGTAGGCATTGCCGATGCTCCAGATGGCTTCCGCATAGGAGTTCCACCGGGGATACGTCGTCGCCTCGGTCAGCCCAGGCCAGGCAGCCGAAAAGGCGCGTCGTGCCCCGGCGTCGTCAAGCCAAGTGGCGGTTGTCCATCCGGCACTGCCACTCACTGATCCCCAGTAGCCGTAGGCGAAGCTGACGATGAAGTCGCGATAGATGGCGTTGTAGAGGTCATTGCCCGTGGCGACCGCACCGCCCTGCAGGAATCGGTTGTCCTGCATGTAGACCGCCTGCGACGTAACCGGCCCGGCGATACCTGACGTTGGTGTAGTTGCAGTGGTGATGTCCAGGCCGCGCGTGCCGCCCGCACAGTCCTTCCTGCTTGCAGTAACGGCAGCCGACTGCGAGGCATGTCCATACGTTCCGGACAGAGTGGTGGGCTGGGCGGACGAGAAGGACTCAGCGCGATAGCAGAACCAGGTGCCCTGACCAGGGCCAGCCCCGGTGTAGAAGCCGATGACCGTCATCGGCTCACCCTGATTCGTTAGCCAGCGAAGGTAGCTGTCCTTGCCCGACGCAAGGTCGGCGTAACCCTCGCCACCGTTGGTGCTGGGCGAGACGAAGCGTAGGAACGTCGAGGCGGTGGGCGCTGAGCCGTCGCTGGTCACCACAACCTCGCGATTGGAGACGTCGGCTCCCGCCGCCTCAAGTACTCGAAGCATGTCGCGGATGCCCAGCCCGCTCTCCCACGCGATACCCGAGCCAATGCGTTGCGGCTTCGGGCCGCTGGCACCGTAGGAGTTGTCCCAGCCACTCATGTCCATGAGGATCCCGAGCCCAGCGACAGCGGTGATGTTGGCGTACACCTGGTTGGTCCAGCGGCCGGCTCCGGCGTTGCCGGCACTGGTGCCGCTGCCGTGGAACGTGAGCTCAAAGACGTCGAATCGTGTCTTCGACGAGATGTAGGACGGGGCACGCCCGTTCTTGCTGGCGCCGGTCTGGACAGGTGCGCCGTAGGAGACATAGACGACACCCGAGTCGATGTTGGCCACGGAGATAGTGCGCTTACCCGCGACACCGGGCAGGTCGGAGAGCCGCACCCCGGTGAACGCAGGTAATGGCGATTTGCCGGCATAGACCTCGTACCAGTAGCGGTTGGGATTCACTGACTTCGCACCCGCTGGCCACGAGTAGTCCGGATTGGAGAGTCCGTCGGTATCGCAGCCACCGGTGCCGGGAGGGTAAGGAGGGCTGGGGGTGCTCAGCGGGCAGTTGTAGCCGGCGCTGATCCACACGTCGGTATCGGGTCGGCCGGATGCATTGACGATCTCGACCTCGAGCCGCTCGGGTGCCGCAACGAAGGTCAGTGCGTCCCTTGCGACGGAATCGCCGATGGAGACGTCGCAGGTGCCGGGAGGAATCACCGTGGGGGTCGTGAGAAGAAGAGTCGAGGAATCGATGACCTGTACCTTGCCCGCCGACTGCCCCTGACCCGGATTGGGAAACGGGACGGGATAGACAGCACCAGGATTGCTGTCGGGGCACCCACTGATGGTCACCTTGTCGCTGGCCTTGAAGCCACTGCCAGCTATGCGCACCACAGTCTCCGCATTTGCACCTACCGAGCTGGGCTGGATCGTGAGAGGGGCGCGCGGTGTTGCACTCACGGCGGTCGGGGTCAGACCGGCGATCAGCAGCGTCACGAAGGCCACGCCAAGGGCGACA
>JBJTIQ010000173.1:0-3468 GCA_046095085.1 Actinomycetota bacterium
GGATGGGGGTAGTCAAAGTAAGCAAATAACATGTATTGCTTTTTCTGTCAAGCCTAGTTGGATGACCCCGTGACCCCCGTGTCGTCCCCCGATGCCCCCGTGTCCCATGACGCCGTCCTCGACGCCCTCGAGGCCGAGGCGATCTGGGTCATGCGCGAGACCGCGGGGGCGTTCCGCAACCCCGTGCTCATGTACTCCATCGGCAAGGACTCCTCGGTCCTTATCCACCTCGCTCGCAAGGCCTTCCATCCCGCGCCCATTCCCTTCCCCCTGCTGCACATCGACAGCACGTGGGAGTTCCAGGAGATGTACGCCCATCGCGATCGCATCGCCGAGGAGGTCGGCGCGACGCTCATCGTCGGCAAAAACGAGGAAGGGATCGCCGAGGGCGTCACGCCGCTCACGCACGGCGTGCAGGAATACACGCGCATCATGCGCACGGTGCCACTGCTGCAGTCGCTCGATGCCGGCAGATTCGACGCGGCGATCGGCGGTGGACGCCGCGACGAAGAGCGCAGCCGCGCGAAGGAGCGCATCTTCAGCCTGCGCGAGCCCGGCCATCGCTGGGAGCCCCGCAAGCAGCGACCGGAGTTCTGGCGCACGCCCAACACCTCTCTCAACGAGGGCCAGACCATGCGGGTCTTCCCGATCTCCAACTGGACCGAGCTCGACGTGTGGCGCTACATCCGCCGGGAGGGCATCCCCGTCGTCGACCTCTATTTCGCACGCGAGCGCGAGGTCGTCAATCGCCGCGGGGCGCTCCTCCTCCTCGACGACGATCGCATGCCGCTTGAGCCGGGCGAGGTTGCCGAGCGCCGCAAGGTGCGGTTCCGCACGCTCGGCTGCTACCCGCTCACCGCGGGTGTCGAGTCCGATGCCCAGACCATCGACGATCTCGTCTACGAGATGGAGACAACGACGATCAGCGAGCGCGCGGGCCGCCTCATCGACGGGGAGAAGGGCGACTCGATGGAGGCCAAGAAGAAGTTCGGCTACTTCTAGCCGCGCACGTGCCGGTCGTGGTGGCGATGCGGTCGCGCCACGACGAACACGATGAGCGCTCCGGCCTGGATCACCGTCACCACGACGGCCGATAGCACCACGGATCGCTCGTACGTCACTCCGATGATGATGCTGCCCGCGAGCCAGGCCAGGCCGTAGACCGCGGTGAAGATGCCGTAGGCGCTGCCGCGACGCGCATCGGGCACGAGGTCGGCGACGGCGGCGCGCATGGTGCTCTCCTGGATGCCCATGACGACTCCCCAGATGAGCATGCCGGCGATGACCACGGCCGTGGACGAGGAGAAGCCCAGCCAGGGGATGGCCGCTGCCAGGATCGGGAGCACGATGAGCCCGCGGATGCCGATGCGGTCGTACAGGCGGCCTGATCCCAGTGCGGCTAGCGCGTCGACGCCCATGGCGACGGCGTACACGACCGGCACGATGGCCACGCTGACGGTGCCCATCTCCACGAGGTGGAAGGACAGCAGCCCGAAGGTGGCGAAACCGGCCATGGTGAGCGCCGTGAAGGCGGCGTAGATCCAAAACGCCCGCGGCAGTGGCTCGCGCGAGAGCTCGTCGGGCGGGCGCGTCTGGTCGACCGGCTCGAACACCGACGTGTCGGGCACGCGACGGCGCAGGTAGACGAGCACGAGGATCGCGGCGATCCCCGGGATGGCCAGTAGCAGGAAGCCCGGGCCGAATGACGCGGTGAGGGCGAGCGATGCCGCGATGAGCAGCGGGCCGAGGAACGCACCGGTCTGGTCCATGGCCTCGTGGATGGCGAACGCCCAGCCGCGGCCGGTGACCGTGCCGGCCTGCGCGAGCATCGCGTCCTTGGCCGGACTGCGCACCGCCTTGCCCAGTCGCTCGAGGAGGATGAGGACGACGGCCATCCACAGTGCGGTCGTGAGTCCAAGCAGCGGCACGGCGAGCGCCGTGAGCCCGTAGCCCACGATCGCCAGCGTCCAGCGACGCGCGCGCGCATCCGCGAGGCGACCGAAGAGGAGCCGGGCGACCAGGGCGACGGCTTCGCCGCCGCCGGTGACGACGCTGACGACGAGCGCCGTCGCGCCGAGCGAGGCGAGGAACGGCCCGTAGACGCTACGGGCGCCCTCGTAGACGATGTCGGCGAGGGCACTGACGACGCCGAACCCGACCACGAAGCGCATCGCGGTCAGCGGCGGACGTCGGCCTCGTGACACGGCCCGACTGTAGGCATGCCCGGATGTCATGGATCCGCCGACCACGCTCGCGATCTTGCTGGCCGCCGGCGGGCTATGCGTGGCCTATGTGCTGGCCAACGAAGTGGCGAAGGTGGGCTGGCGACGGGTGCGCGGGTGGAACGCGATCTAGGAGCGCATCGCCTTGAGGGTCCAGCGGGCACGCAGGCGGCTGGTGATCTCGCCCTCGGCGTTGGCGATGTCGCACAGGATGTCGAACTCCGGTCGCGAGCCCGCCTCGAACTGCTCGCGCGCAGCGGCGGCATCGGCATCGAGCCACGCGGTGGCGGTCAGATCGCCGCGGGCGATCGCGACGTAGTCCATCGTCGCCGTCGTGGGCAGCAGGACCGCGCGGTCCATCATGTCGCCGAAGGCGGCGATGGCCACGGCGCCCGTGGCCGACTCGGCCAGGGCGAACATCGCGGCGGCGTGCGGCCCACCCACGTGATTGCGGTACTCCGGTTGGTCGCGCAGGACCACGACCGTGCGCTCGGTCGACACCTCGACGTACTCCAGACCCAGCGTCCCAACCATGGGGACAACCGCGTGCATGAGAGGACCGATCTGATCACCGGGCATGCCCACCATGACCGGCAGGCTAGCGTGCGAGACTCGTGGCGATGAACGACGTCGCCTCGCGCTATCCCTGGCCCGCGTCCGGGCGCTACGTGCGCGCCATGATGGTGATGGGCCTCGATGGTGCGACCGTCGGGCCCGACGGCGGCTCGCGCTCGCTCTCCGGCCCTGCCGACCTAGCCGCACTGCTCGCCATCCGCAGCCACTGCGATGCCGTCGTCATCGGAGCCGAGACGCTGCGCGTTGAGCGCTACAAGCCGTTCCGCGCCAAGCCCGAGTATCAGGAGAGTCGTGCCGAGCAGGGGATCGACATCGCGCCCCGGCTCGTGATCGTCAGCGCGTCCTTGAAGTTGCCCTGGGAGGAGCCGGTGTTTACCGAGTCGGCGCTGCGTCCCATCGTGGCAACTGTCGCCGGCCACGATGCCGACTGGCTGGCGCGGGCCCGTGACCACGCCGACGTGCTCGTGGCGCCCGGCTCGCGCGTGGATCCCGCGTGGCTCCTCGACGAGCTCTATGCCCTGCGCCTGCGCCGCATCGTGTGCGAGGGCGGGCGCGGCCTCCTCGCCTCGTTTGCCGACGTGGGCGTCATCGACGAGTGGGACGTCACCCTGTCGGGCCTTGCCGGATCGACCCGCTTCGGCGTGGCAGACGCGCACAGCGAGGACGGCTT
>JBJTIQ010000174.1:0-6045 GCA_046095085.1 Actinomycetota bacterium
AAGGACGTCTACCGCACGCTGGCCGAAAACGATCTCGTGCGCGATTCGCAACTGCCGGACCCCCGTCACCGGTTCGTGGCCACGGGTGATCCGGGCGCGTTCGCGCGTTTGGGGCATCGCTTCCTCGGTCCCGAGATCGGCGCCGTCGAGCAGTCGTCGATGCGTGCCGTCTAGGGTCTGCAACATGACCACTCGTTCCGACGGCCGCGAGGCCGGTGCTCTTCGCCCGGTGTCCTTCCAGCGTCACTGGCTTGACCAGGCGGAAGGGTCGGTGCTCGTCAGCTTCGGTCGCACGCGCGTGTTGTGCGTCGCGTCGTTCACGCCCGGCGTGCCGCGCTGGCTGAAGGACTCCGGCCGCGGGTGGGTGACGGCCGAATACGCGATGCTCCCGCGCTCCACCAACACCCGCAGCGACCGAGAGTCGGTCAAGGGCAAGCTGGGCGGACGCACCCAGGAGATCTCGCGCCTGGTCGGGCGCAGCCTGCGCGCCATCATCGACATGTCAGCCCTGGGGGAAAACACGATCGTGCTCGACTGCGACGTACTACAGGCCGACGGTGGCACGCGCACGGCGGCGATCACCGGTGCCTATGTCGCGCTGGCCGACGCGGTGGCGTGGGCCCAGGCCAAGGGCTATGTCTCGGGCAGTCCCCTGATCGACTCGGTGGCGGCGGTGAGCGTGGGCATCATCGACGGCGAACCGCGCCTCGATCTGCACTACGACGACGATGTGCGTGCCGACACCGACATGAATGTCGTCATGACCGGCAGCGGCAACTACGTCGAGGTGCAGGGCACTGCCGAGGGCACGCCCTTCGATCGCCAGCTCCTGGATCAATTGCTCGACCTGGCCGCCCAGGGATGCCGTGACCTGACGACCCTGCAGCGCGCCGTACTTGCCCCATGACCGATCGCGTCGTCCTAGCGACCCGCAACGCGCACCAGGTCTCCGAGCTCCAGCGCATCCTGCGCGCGGCCGGACTCGACGTGGAGCTCGTCGGGCTGGAGGAGTTCCCCGGCGCACCCGAGGTCGCCGAGACCGAGTCGAGCTTCGCCGGCAACGCGCTGCTCAAGGCCCGGGCCATCGCGGAGTTCACCGGACTCCCAGCCATCGCCGATGACTCCGGACTGTGCGTCGACGCGCTCAATGGCATGCCTGGCATCTACTCCGCACGGTGGTCGGGTCAGCACGGTGATGACTCGGCCAACCTCGAACTCGTGCTCGGCCAGGTTGCCGATGTCATCGACTCGCGCCGCGGTGCGCAGTTCGTCTGCGCTGCCGCATGGGTGGTTCCCGGGATCAGCGAGCATGTCGTGGAAGGAGTCCTCGAGGGCTCCCTTGCCCGAGCCCCCCGGGGCGGCAACGGCTTCGGCTACGACCCGATCTTCGTCCCGGCGGGCTATGCCCTGACGACTGCGGAGCTGCGCCCCGAGGAGAAGGACGCTATCAGCCACCGCGGCCAGGCCTTCCGGGCGCTCGCCCAGGTCATGGCATCGCGCTAGCGGCCGATCCGGCTTACCGTGGAGGTATGGACGCCTGGGTGTGGTGGATCGTGGCCGCCGGCATCCTCGCCGTCGCCGAGATCCTCACGGGGGGCTCGCTCGTGCTCCTCATGTTCGCCGGTGGCGCCGCCGCCGGTGGCCTGAGTGCCGCCCTGGGCGCGCCACCCGCACTGTCGGTCGGGGTCTTCGCGATCGTGTCCGTCGCCTTGCTCGGCCTTGTGCGACCCGTCGCGAGGCGACACATGCGCCTGACGCGTGAGACGCGGACCAACGTCGCGGCGCTCGTCGGGGCCGAGGCCCTGGTGCTGGAGTCCGTCGATGGCACAGACGGGCGTATCAAGCTGGCCGGCGAGGTTTGGTCAGCCCGCGCGTACGACGGGCAGAGCGTGTTTGAGCCCGGCACGCGCGTGCAGGTGCTGCAGATCGAAGGGGCCACCGCCCTGGTGGCCTGGTAGGGGAGGAAGCCTTATGGAAGCCCTGGTCGTCGCCGTCGTCGTCGCCGCGATAGTCGTGGTGCTTGTCTTCTCGAGCGTGAAGGTCGTACCGCAGGCCCATGCGCGCATCATCGAGCGTCTGGGTCGCTACCAGCGCACCCTCAACGCGGGCCTTGCCTTCGTGATCCCCGTCGTCGACAAGGTCCGCGCGCGTGTCGACCTTCGCGAGCAGGTGGTGTCGTTCCCGCCACAGCCGGTCATCACCGAAGACAACCTCGTCGTCAGCATCGACTCGGTCATCTACTTCCAGGTCACCGACCCGCGGGCGGCGACCTATGAGATCGCCAACTACCTCACCGGCATCGAGCAGCTCACCGTTACTACCTTGCGCAATGTCATCGGATCCATGGATCTCGAAGAGACGCTGACCTCGCGCGACAGCATCAACGCTCAGCTTCGCGGCGTGCTCGACGAGGCCACCGGCCGCTGGGGCATCCGGGTCAACCGCGTGGAGATCAAAGCCATCGATCCGCCGCGCAGCGTGCAGGAGTCGATGGAGAAGCAGATGCGCGCCGAGCGCGACAAGCGCGCGGCCATCCTCACCGCCGAGGGCGAGAAGCAGTCGGCGATCCTCACGGCCGAGGGCGCACGGGCTGCCGAGATCCTGCGCGCGGAGGGTGATGCCCAGGCAGCGGTTCTGCGCGCCGAGGGCGAGTCGGAGGCGATCCGCAAGGTGGTCAACGCGATCCATGAGGCCAAGCCCGACAGTCACGTGCTCGCCTACCAATACCTCCAGACGCTGCCGGAGATCGCGCAGGGCTCGGCAAACAAGGTGTGGGTCATTCCCTCCGAGCTCAGCGGCCAGGTAGCGCATCTCGCCGACGCTCTTCGCCCCCCGGCGCCGCCCACGCCGTAGTCTGTGCGGGTGAGCGGACTCACCCGTCGCGAAGCCCTGGGCCTTGCCGCCGTTGCCGGGGGCGCCGTGTTGCTCGGCGGACCGTCGGCCCAGGCCGGCGTTCGCGAGACGCTGCCCCGCATCCCGGTGATCAGGTCGCGCAACGGCGTGCTGAAGGCGAAGCTCGACGCGGTGGCCGGTGCCGCTCCGCTCGACCGGGTCATGACCGAGGGGCTGTGGACCTACGACGGCTCCTTCGTCGGCCCATGCCTGCGGCTCTCACCCGGCGATCGCATGGACCTGACCGTGCACAACGGCGTACCCGTGCCCATCAACACGCACTTCCATGGCTTCTGGGTCGACCCATCCGGTGACGCCGACAACGTCTTCATCGAGGCGCCGCCGGGGTCGTCGCTGCGCAGTCGCTTCCAGTTGCCGCGTGCGCATCCCCGTGGGCTCTTCTGGTATCACCCGCACGTGCACGGCTACACCAACGAGTCGGTGTGGAGTGGGCTTTCCGGACCGATCATCGTCGATGGGGGAGTCGAGGCGCTGCCGCAGTATCGAGATTGTCGCGATCGACTGCTGGTCTTCAAGGGCTTCGCACTCGATCCCGCGGTGGCGACGCCGACGATGTTGTCGGTCGACTCTGCCAGCGCCGACCTCGTGATCATGACGGTCAACGGCGTGGTCAATCCCACGATGGCACTTCGCCCTGGCGAGACGCAGATCTGGCGGATGGGCAACATGGGCAACGACGGTTTCCTTCGCATTGCCTTGGACGGCCATCGGTTCACGGTGCTCGCCACAGACGGTCACCCCGTCTTCGAGACGTGGACCACCGACCAACTCGTGCTCGTTCCCGGGGCTCGCGTGGAGGTGGCCGTCACGGGGGCGCAGGATCCCGGCAGTTATTCGCTGCGCACGCTCGGCTATGACAACGGCCAGTTCGGCCAGTGGTCGCCCCAGGTGCTGGCGACCGTGGTCGTCGAGGGCGACGCGGGACGACCGGCGCGAGCGCCCACGACCATCACGGCGCGTCCAGCCTGGCTGGATGAGAAGCCGGTCAAGCGGCGCACGTTCACTCTCTCGGAGTCCTTCACCCCGGCCACCGGCCCGCTCTTTTACATCAATGGCGAGCTGTTCGGCCACGAAGACATGCATGACCCCTTCGAGGTGGAGGTCGACACCGTCGAGGAGTGGGTGGTCCGCAACGACCCATCACTGGCTGACGGCGGCGCCCTCGAAGGCCACCCCTTTCATATCCACGTCAACCACTTCGCCATCGTCGGCAGGGGGCGCTGGGATCCGGCCACAGGCAAGGCGCTCACCTATCGCAAGGTCAAGCCGCGCGGACTCGAAGACACCGAGCAGGTGCTTCCTGCCGAATACGTGGTGCTGAATATGAAGTTCCGACGGTTCACGGGCAAGACCGTGTTCCACTGCCACATCCTCTTCCACGAGGACATGGGCATGATGGGGGCTTTCCGGATCGTGGAGAGGCCGAGCGGGAGTCCCGGGGACGACCACGCGCATTGATGCCGTCCGGCCGCCGGCGCCGCCAATCGACAACTACGCGGCCGTCCGCGCCACATATCGACAACTACGCGGTGTATATTTGTCGATATGTGGCGCAAGACGCGGATGGATCCACAGAGTGCGGAAGGCGGGACTCGAACCCGCACGCCCTGAGGCACACGGACCTAAACCGTGCGTGTCTACCCAGTTCCACCACTTCCGCGTGAGATCAGGCTACCGGGTGCCTAGTCGATGCCGAGGTCGCGTCGGAGCTTCGCGACGTGGCCGGTGGCCTTGACGGCGTACATCGCCCGCTCGATGCGACCGGTCGGTCCGATGACGAACGTCGACCTGATCACGCCGACCACCGTCTTGCCGTAGAGCTTCTTCTCCCCGTAGGCGCCGTACTTCTCCAGGACCCGGTGATCGGGATCCGACAGCAGTGGGAACGTCAGGTGGTCGCGCTCCCGGAACTCCGCGAGCTTCTCCACGGGGTCGGGCGAGATCCCGAGCACGACATAGCCGGCGGCCGCGATCGGCGCCAGGGAGTCGCGGAAGTCGCAGGCCTGCGTCGTGCAGCCGGGTGTCATCGCCGCGGGATATGCGGAGAGGATGACGGTCTGGCCCTTGCAGGACGTCAATGACACCTTGCGGCCGCGATCGTCCAGCAGGGTGAAGGCAGGCGCACGGTCGCCGGGCTCCAGTCGCGTCATGCGGCGACCCTGGGGCGTGCGTCCGAGTGCTGGTCGAGTCCCGCGGCGCGGCGGCGGCCGCGCACGCCGGTGATGCCCAGCACCACGAGGAACACCACGGCGCCGACGAGCACGATCATGGTGCCGGAGGGCACTCCCGCGTAGTAGCTCAGATACATGCCTGCCAGGCCGCAGGCACTGCCGGTCACCGTCGAGATGGCGAGCATCCGACCGAAGGAGTCCGTGAGCATGCGCGCGACGACCGCCGGGATGACGAGCATGGCGGCCACGAGGGTGACGCCGATGACCGTGAGCGTCACCAGGATCGACAGCGACAGCATGACCATGAGCAGCGCCTCGATGCGTGCCACCTTCACTCCGGAGGCGGCGGCCACGTCGGGGTCGAAGGTCGTGAAGAGTAGCGCGCGGTAGCGGAAGAACACGATGAGCCCGGTCAGGGCGCACACCGCAACGAGCCACATGATCTGGCTGTTGGTGATGCCGAGGATGCTTCCGAAGAGCGCCTGGTCGAACGCCGGCCCACTGGTGCCGAACTTGCTGAAGAGCGCGACGCCGAGGGCGAACGACGCGGTCGTGACGACGCCGATGGCCGCGTCGGCGCCGATGCGGCTACGACGCGCCACCGTGGTGATGGCGATGGCCGACGCGATGCCCCACAGCCCGGCGCCCAGCACGTAGAACTGGGCCGCGAAGAGCTGGGTGGCGGCGTATCCGCCGAAGATGGCGTGGGAAAGGCCGTGTCCGATGTAACTCATGCCCCGCAACACGATGTAGACGCCGATGAAGCCCAGCAGTGCCACCGACAGCGTGGCGACGATCAGGCCCTTCTGGAAGAACGCGAAGCCCAGGGGCTCGAGCAGGGTCTCCATCACGCCCCCAGCCGTGCGGTGTCGACCACGACGGGCATCCCCAGGTGCTGGAGCACCTCGAGTTGTGCGCCAAAGGTCTCCTCGAGCACGGCGGGCGTGATCACCTGCTCGGG
>JBJTIQ010000175.1:0-2779 GCA_046095085.1 Actinomycetota bacterium
CTCTTGGGTGTCCAACTATTTGATCTCTGAGGAAATTATGGCCCAGACACCCCTGCGTTTCGTCACCGCGGCAAGCCTGTTCGACGGGCACGACGCGGCCATCACGATCATGCGGCGCATCCTTCAGTCGCAGGGGGCGGAGGTCATCCATCTCGGGCACGACCGGAGCGTCTCCGACATCGTCGACGCCGCCCTTGACGAGGATGCCGACGGCGTTGCCGTGTCGTCCTACCAGGGCGGCCACGTCGAGTTCTTCACCTACCTGCGCGATGAGCTCACGGCCCGCGGTGCTGAGCACATCAGCGTGTTCGGCGGCGGGGGCGGTGTCATCCTGCCCGCGGAGATCGACGCACTGGGCACGCGCGGCGTGCGCATCTACTCCCCGGAGGACGGTCAGCGCCTCGGCCTCGTCGGGATGATCGACGACATGCTCGACACATGTCGTCGCCGACGCACGCCGGCCTCCGTGCACATCGACGCGCTGATGTCGGGCGATCACGTCGCCCTGGCCCGATCCATCACGGCCATCCAGTGCGGCTCGGCGACCGACGCGGAGATCGAGCTGATCCGGTCGGCCGCCGAGCGCTCCCCGGCACCGGTGCTCGGCATCACCGGCACGGGCGGCTCGGGCAAGTCGAGCCTGACCGACGAACTCGTGCGCCGGATCCGGGCGCACAGTGGCGGCAAGGCGCGGATCGCCGTACTCGCGATCGACCCGACCCGCTCGCGCGGAGGCGGTGCCCTCCTCGGCGACCGGATCCGCATGCCCACCTCCGTCGACGAAGGCGTCTTCGTGCGATCCATGGCGACGCGCGGGTCCGGACCGATCCCCGCCGGCCTCGACGATGTCGTGAGTGCCTGCCGTGTGGCGGGCTTCGACCTGGTGATCGTCGAGACACCGGGCATCGGCCAGGGCGATCACGCCGTCACCGAGCACGCCGACCTCTCGCTCTATGTCATGACTCCGGAATTCGGCGCGGCGAGCCAACTCGAGAAGATCGACATGCTCGACTACGCCGACGTCATCGCGATCAACAAGTTCGAACGCCGGGGCGCGCAAGACGCCCTGCGCGATGTCTCGCGACAGGTGCTGCGCAACCGCGGCGACTTCACCGCCCGTTGGGAGGACATGCCGGTCTTCGGCACCTCGGCCGCGCGCTTCGCCGACGACGGCGTCACCGCACTCGCCCAGCACCTCATGCGCCAGCTCGTTCCCCTGGGCCTGCCGGTGGAGCTCCCGGAGGAGTCCGCCCTGCGCTCGTCCTCGCAGCTCGCGAGCATCGTGCCCCCCGCCCGGGTCCGCTACCTGTCGGACATCGCCGAGACCGTGCGCGGCTATCACCGCGCGACCGACGACCAGGCTGGCATCGCCCGCGAGGCCCAGGCCCTCCAGACCGCGGCAGCCCTGCTGCCGGGCGACGCGGCCCATCAGGCGGCCGAGATGGCCGCGGGACGCCGGTCCCGACTCCTGCCCGACGTGGCGTCGCAACTAGTCGAGTGGCCCTCGGTCGCCGACGCCCTGCGCGCGGACGACGCGGCCTGGCGCACGACGCCGTCGGGCACCCGGATTCCGCGCGTGGGCATCCCTGACGGACACGATGAGGGTGCGCTCGTGCGCTACCTGCGCTCGGAGAACCTGCCGGGGCGCTTCCCCTTCACCGCGGGCGTCTTCCCCCTCAAGCGCGACACCGAGATGCCCACGCGAATGTTCGCCGGCGAGGGCGATCCCGCGCGTACCAACAGGCGCTTCCATCTCCTGGCCGAGGGCCAACCGGCGACGCGCCTGTCCGTGGCCTTCGACTCCGTCACGCTCTATGGACGCGACCCGGCGCTGCGCCCCGACATCTACGGCAAGGTCGGCACCTCGGGGGTCAGCATCGCCACCCTCGACGACATGCGCGATCTCTTCGATGGCTTCGACCTCTGCGATCCGGCCACGTCGGTGTCGATGACCATCAACGGTCCGGCTCCAACCATCCTCGCGATGTTCTTCGTCACGGCACTCGACCAGCAGCGCGAGAAGGCGACCCGGCAACTCGGCCGGCCTCTCACCGACGCCGAGGGGATCGAGGTGGACGCACGCACGCTGTCGACGCTGCGCGGCACGGTGCAGGCCGACATCCTGAAGGAGGACCAGGGCCAAAACACCTGCATCTTCTCGACTGAGTTCGCCCTTCGCTGCATGGCCGACGTCGAGGAATGGTTCATCGACCATGACGTGCGTTCGTTCTACTCCGTCTCCATCTCCGGCTACCACATCGCCGAGGCCGGGGCCAATCCCATCACGCAGTTGGCCTTCACCCTGGCCAACGCCTTCACCTACGTCGAGGCCTACCTCGCGCGTGGCATGCAGGTCGACGACTTCGCACCGCACTTCTCGTTCTTCTTCTCCAACGGCATGGATGCCGAATACACGGTGCTTGGCCGGGTCGCTCGACGCCTGTGGGCGATCGCGCTCCGCGACTGCTACGGGGCCGGTGATCGCGCGCAGCGCCTGAAGTACCACATCCAGACGTCGGGCAGGTCCCTCCACGCGCAGGAGATGTCCTTCAACGACATCCGCACCACCCTGCAGGCGCTGTGCGCCTACTACGACAACTGCAACTCCCTCCACACCAACGCCTACGACGAGGCCGTGACCACGCCGACCGACGAGTCCGTGCGCCGAGCCCTGGCCGTCCAGCTCATCGTCGACCGGGAGTGGGGGCTGGCGAGCACCGACAATCCCCTGCAGGGCTCCTACATCGTCGACGAGCTCACCGACCTGGTGGAGTCAGCC
>JBJTIQ010000176.1:0-8322 GCA_046095085.1 Actinomycetota bacterium
CCCCTCGACCCTGAGCTCGCCGCCTGGTTTGCCGCCGCACCAGCGCCCCCCATGCCCCCGCAGGTGTGGCAAAGGATCGAGGCCGCCCTGTCCGCGCAGCCGCCGTTCACCCCAAGCGGCGAGGCACCGGGCACTGTGGCCGCGACTGCGGCAGCTCCGGTGGCCGACCTGGCCTCGCACCGAGAGAAGCGCCGCTCGCGCGTCCTGCCTGTGCTCGCCGGCGCCGCCGGCGTGGTGCTGGTGGGTGCCGTCGGGAGCCCGGCCAGGCGGGCGGGCAATGCGCCCACGCCCGTCGCCGACAGTGCCGGCGGCTCACCCGCATCGGTGGTGGCCGAGGCCAATCCCGCCGAGGCTCCTGCGGTGTCGTCGACCGCGGCCCCCATGCCGCGCATGATGGTGTCGACCGGCACCGACTATGCGAGTGCGCAAATGCCCGATCAGGTCGCTCCCCTGCTGGCCACGGTCGGCCTCACCGACGCCGCAGCGGTGGCCACGATGACGAGGTCCCTGCCCACAGACGTCGCACCCGTCGGCGAAGGTGGCTTCACCGCGAGCGCCGAATCCCTCGCCGACTGCATGGGCCGCCTCGGGATGGTTTCCGACGGCGCCGCCCCCCTGCTCGTCGATCGGGCCACCTACGACGGTTCCGACGTGGGTGTGGTGGTTTCCGTGGAGTCGACGCCGGCGTCACCGTCGGATCCGGTCGTCCTCGACGTCGTCGTCGTAGGGTCTGAGTGCAGCGAAGCCGACGTGGCTTCTGCCGAGCGCTTCGAGGTCACCGTCGCGCCCTAGGGATCGACTGGCGACGCCCCGGACTCTCGATCTCGTGGCCGAGTGAATCGCTGGCGCAGGAGCCCGGCAGGATAGGGCCGTTCCTTCGGATGGGAGTCCCCGTGACCGACGTACGCGACGTCATCATCATCGGCTCAGGCCCTTCGGGCTACACCGCCGCCATCTACACCGCGCGCGCGCAGTTGCGTCCACTGGTGCTCGAGGGGTCGGTTACCGCGGGTGGCGCCCTCATGAACACCACCGAGGTCGAAAACTTCCCGGGCTTCAAGGACGGAATCATGGGGCCGGCACTCATGGAGGAGATGCGCGCTCAAGCAGTGCGATTCGGCGCCGAGATCCTCACCGACGACGCCGTCGATGTGCAGCTTGACGGCGAGTTCAAGGTGGTCCGCGACGGTTCAGGGCGCGAGCACCACGCACGCACCGTGATCCTCGCTATGGGATCCGGCTATCGCGAACTCAACCTGCCCAACGAAAAGCGGCTTTCCGGGCACGGCGTCTCTTGGTGTGCCACGTGCGACGGCTTCTTCTTCCGCGACCAAGACATTGCCGTGGTCGGGGGCGGCGACTCCGCGCTCGAAGAAGCGACGTTCCTGACCCGCTTCGCAAAGTCGGTGACGCTGATCCATCGTCGCGACTCCCTGCGGGCCAGCAAGATCATGCAGGAGCGCGCGTTCGCCAACGACAAGATCCACTTCGCCTGGAACTCCGAAGTCGTCGACATCCTGGGCGAGGCCAAGGTGTCGGGCGTCGTCCTCAAGGACACCGCGACGGACGTCACGCGCGAACTCCCGATCACGGGCCTGTTCATCGCGATCGGCCACGATCCGCGGTCCGAACTCGTCAAGGACAAGATCGCCCTCGACGCCGAGGGCTACGTCATCGTCGATGCGCCGAGCACGCGCACGTCGGTCCCCGGAGTCTTCGCTGCGGGAGACCTGGTCGACCACACCTACCGCCAGGCCATCACGGCCGCCGGCACCGGGTGCGCCGCTGCCCTCGATGCCGAGCGCTACCTCGCTTCCCACGAGTGATGCGTCCGCTCACTCGCCCTGTGGGCCCCGCCACGTAGGCTGGGCGCACGTCCCGCACGAAGGAGTCTCCATGGGTGCCACCAAGACCGTGACCGATGCGTCGTTCGACGCCGATGTGCTGAAGAGCGACACCCCCGTCGTCGTGGATTTCTGGGCCGAGTGGTGCGGTCCGTGCCGCATGGTGGCGCCGATCCTCGAGGAGATCGCGACCGAGCACGCCGGCACGATCACCATCGCCAAGCTCAACGTCGACGAAAACCCCAAGACCGCGGCTGCCTACGGCGTCACGTCGATCCCGACGATGAACGTCTACAAGGGCGGAGAGGTCGTCAAGACGATCATCGGCGCCAAGCCCAAGGCCGCCCTGCTCGCTGACCTCCAGCCCTACCTCTAGCCCCGGGTCCTGCACGCATGACCTCTGGGCCCCCGTCGCAGCGGCGCGGCCGGCCAGCCGCACAGCACTCCCTCCTGCGGCGTGGCGACGCGGGCGCCGAGGTAGCCGACGTACGCGAGCGTCTCGTTCGCCTGCGTTTGCTCGAACCGTGCGATGTCGACGTCTTCGACGACGATGTCGAAGAGGCCGTGCGCGGCTTCCAGCAGCAGCGCGGGATCTCAGTCGATGGCATTGTCGGCCCGCAAACCTTCCGCCATCTCGAGGAGGCCCGCTGGGCGCTCGGCGACCGCGTCCTCGCTTTCACCCCGGGTCATCTCATCCGCGGCGACGACGTCCTTGACTTGCAGGGGCGCCTGACCCGCATGGGCTTCGACTGCGGGCGTCCCGACGGGATCTTCGGTGAGCTCACCGACTCCGCCCTACGCGAGTTCCAGCGCAACGTGGGTCTGGAGGCCGATGGAATGTGCGGCTTCACCACCTACTGGGCCCTGGAGCGCCTGACTCGCACGGTCGGCGATGGCGATGCCCTGCGCATGCGTGAGTTGCACGCGCTCGACGAGCAGCGCAGCGGCGTCGCGGGCAAGGTCGTCGTACTCGATCCCGGTGGGGCCGATGCCGATGCGCAGTTTGCCGAAGCCGAGGCGCAGATCCTCGCCGACGTATGCGGGCGCATCGAGGGGCGGCTGGCAGCGCTAGGCACCCAGGTCGTCTTCACGCGTCGCCCCACGCCGCACCTGATCGCCGAAGGACGCCGTGCCGAATTCGCCAACACTGCCGATGCCGACCTCGTGCTGTCGCTTCATGTCGAGCGCGTCAACATCCCCGGGGCCAATGGAATCGCGACGTTCTACTTCGGTGACCCTCTCGGCGGGCGCCATTCCACGAGCGGTCGCGAGGCAGCCGAGATCCTGCAGGAGGAGATTTGCCGGCGCACCGACCTAACCGACTGCCGCAGCCACGCGCGCACCTGGGACCTGCTCCGGCTCACCCGCATGCCAGCCGTGTGGGTGGAGTTGGGCTACCTGTCGCACCCGGGTGATGCGGCGCGACTGCACGATGCGCGCTTCCGCGATGCGCTCGCCGAGGCGATCGCCGTGGCCACCGCTCGCTTCTTCGCCCCCGGCTCCTAGCCCTCCCCGTCTTCCCGCCGAGTGTGCAGGTGTGCCCGGGTGCCACGAGGGAGCCTCTTGCACGGGTGCACACTCGCGGGGGGAGGGAGCCGGCCGGCCCTGCGTGACCGCCTAGTGCGGCCGTGGCCAGAGCAGCCGGGCCACGAAACCAGCGAGGGCACCAGCGGCGAAGACCAGCGTGGCCAAACCCAGCGTTTTGACCACGCCACTCACCCCATTCCGCCATTCAGATCCGGCATCCGTCAGCATAGAGACCCCGGAGCCTCCGCACGGACGGCTTGGACGGGCTCGATAAGGAGGTGACCGTGAGCGGCTCGCGCCTTGATCCCTGGGTGGATTCCTATGCCCAGCGCGCTCGCGGCATGACCGCCTCCGAGATCCGCGCCCTCTTCTCCGTCGCCTCGCGCCCCGAGGTCGTGTCCCTCGCGGGGGGTATGCCCTACGTGCAAGCACGGCCCCTCGACGTGCTGGCCGAGACCGCAGCGCGCCTCGTGCGCGATCGCGGTGCCCAGGTGCTGCAGTACGGCTCCGGCCAGGGTGATGTCACCCTGCGCGGCCAGATCCTCGACGTCATGGCCGAGGTCGGCATCACCGCACACCCCGATGACATCGTCGTGACGACCGGCTCACAAATGGCGCTCGATCTCGTCACGCGCATCTTCTGCGATCCCGGCGACGTCGTCTTCGTCGAGGCTCCGTCCTACGTCGGTGCGCTCGGCGTCTTCCGCGCGTACGAGTGCGACATCGTTCACGTGCCGATGGACGACGAAGGGCTCGTGCCCGAGGCGCTGTCGGAGGCGATCGCGCGAGCGCGCGCAGCAGGCAAGAAGCCGAAGATGATCTACACGATCCCGTCATTCCACAATCCCGCTCGCGTGACCCAGGGGCCCGAACGCCGCGCGCGCGTGCTCGAGGTCGCCAAGCGCGAAAACATCCTGCTGCTCGAGGACGACCCCTACGGGCTGCTGGGCTTCGATGGGGCACCCCCGCGGGCGATCCGCGCCGACGACGACCAGCAGGTCATCTACCTCGGGTCCTTCTCCAAGACGATTGCCTCGGGCCTGCGCGTGGGCTGGGCCGTCGCCCCGCACGGCGTGCGCGAGAAGCTCGTGCTGGCCGCGGAATCGGCGGTCCTGTGCCCGTCCAACTACGCGCAGCTCACGGTGAGCGAATACCTGGCCACCCAACCGTGGCGCGAACAGGTGAAGGTCTTCCGCGAGGTCTATCGCGAGCGGCGCGACGCGCTGCTGGACTCCCTCGAGCAGCTGATGCCCGAGGGCACGACGTGGACCAAGCCAGCGGGCGGCTTCTACTCGTGGGTGACCGTGCCCGAGGGCCTGGACTCGAAGGCGATGTTGCCTCGTGCGATCGCCGCGCTCGTCGCCTACGTGCCCGGCACCGGCTTCTACGTCGACGGCCAAGGTCGCGACGCACTGCGCCTGTCGTACTGCTATCCCGAGCCTGAGCGCATTCGCGAGGGCGTGCGGCGCCTCGCCGGCGTAATCGAAGGTGAACTCGAGATCGCGGCGACGTTCGGCACGGGTCGCGTGCTGCGCGATGCCGAGGGGCCCGAGGGCCCTGCCCCCAACCTCCTCTAGCGATGGGCTGACATGCAGGTGATGGTTCTGGCCGGCGGCCTGTCGGCCGAGCGCGACGTATCGCTGCGCTCCGGTCGTCGCGTGGCCGAGGCGCTACGCGCGGCTCGGCCCGACTGGGAGGTCCACGAGCGCGACGTCGATGCGGCCCTCCTGACTGCCCTCGCCGACAACGCCCCCGACTGCGTGGTGCCCCTGCTGCATGGAGCGGCCGGCGAAGACGGCGCGGTGCGCGACGTCCTCGAATGCCTGGACCTGCCCTACGTCGGCTCTCGCCCCAATGCCTGCCGGCTGTCCTTCGACAAGGCGGTGGCCAAGACGCTCGTACGCCGCGCCGGAGTCGCCACGCCCGAGTGGGTGGCGCTGCCGCACGCGACATTCCGCGAGCTCGGTGCTCCGGCCGTGATGGAAGCACTCGAGCGCGGCCTCGGCTTCCCGCTCGTGGTCAAGCCCACGCGCGGCGGCTCGGCGCTGGGCGTCAGCGTGGTGCAGGCACCTGACGACCTGCCCGCCGCCATGGTCGGTGCCTTTGCCTACGGCGATGTCGCGCTGCTCGAGCGCTTCGTCGACGGCACCGAGGTCGCGGTCGGAGTCATCGAGACGGCCGACGGGCCGGTAGCCCTGCCGGCGGTCGAGATCGTGCCCGACGGCGGCCTCTACGACTACTCCGCGCGTTACACCGCGGGGACCACGCAGTTCTACGTGCCCGCGCGCTTGGACGACACCGTTGCGGCGGCGGCTGCAACCGCGGCACTCACCGTGCACCGCACGCTGGGGCTGCGCGACTGGTCGCGCTCCGATCTCATCATCGACGCCGATGGCACGGTGCACTTCCTCGAGGTCAACGTCGCGCCCGGCATGACCGAGACCTCGCTGGTGCCGCAGGCTCTGGCCGCGGCGGGGATAGACATGGGCGCCCAGATGGCGACCCTGGTCGACCGGGCGATCGCCCGCGTGTAGCGCGGCTGCGCCGAAGTTCGTCTCCCCGCACCGCGTTTCCCTATGCTCCGCGCGCGGCGCAAGGCGACAAGTCCCCGGGGCGACGCCGCTAGCTTTCCACCCGGTGGTCGGTCCACACGGCACTGGCGTTGAGGCGCGCGGCCACGTCGGCCACGGACTCCTCCGCGTCGGCATCGACGTAGAAGCGATAGACCCACGTGAAGCCCATCGCCTTCAGCCGCTTGATGACCTCCGCGAAGGTCCGCTCGCCCAACTGAGCAAGGGCCGTCACCACGGTGTCGTACTCCTCGCCCTGCACCTCCGGCGGCCTGATGCCGAAGGCCAGGTAGATCGGCGTCGACCTGTCGACGTCGTCCGCCGCGTATGCGTCGATGGCGCGCATGGCGCGATCGAGTGGATCGTTGCAGTCGAGGACGATGCCACCCTCGGGGACGTTCTTCTCGGCGTCGAGCATGAACGGGCTATCAAGAACGTTGGCCACCTGCGGCGGCGACGATACGAAGAACCTAGGCGCCACGAACCGTCTGATGATCAGCACGACGATCCCCAGCACGATCACGAAGACCGCGTCGGCGATAGGGGGCGAGAGGCCGAGCCACGCCGTGCCGGTCGCGGACGTGGCGGGATCCCACAGTGACCGGATGGCGATGACGAGCATCAGGGCGAGGCCAATGGACCCGATGACGGGTCCCACCCCGACCAGCAGGAATCCCTTGATAGATGCGGTCACGTGCTTGCGGTAGTAGATGACGCACGAGAGCCCCGTGAGCGCGTAGTAGAACGCGACGAGGATGCCCAGGGCTGACAGCGTGTCGAGCATCGCGCTTTCGGAGATCAGGCTGATGCCCACGAACCAGACCACGGCGATGACCATGAGGGTCAACAGCGATACCCACGGCGTCTTGAATCGCGGATGCATCAGCCCGAGCTTGGCCGGCAGCGCGCCACGACGGGCCATCGACAGCACCGCGCGGGACCCGGGGATGAACGACGACTGCGTGGAGGCCAGCGCGCTGGCGGCAACGGCAAGCAGCACGAGGAAGCTCAGTGGCCCGAAGACCGAGATCGACATGTCGACGAGCACCAGGCCGGATTCGCCGACAGGCTCGAAGTTGGACCGGCCCATGTAGAGCACCACGGACACGGCCACGAGCACATAGGTGCCGAGGAGGATGATGGTCGACACCACGCCCGCCTTGCCGGCATCGGTGGGCTTACGGCACTCCTCCGACATGTTGGTGGCCGCCTCCCATCCCCAGAAGGCGAAGACACCGAGGAGCATTGCGGCCGTGAGCGACTCCGCGCCCCAATAGAGCGGGTTGATCCACTCGTCCGTGAAGCGCGGCAGGCCGTACTGCCAGGCCGTGTAGACGGCGAAGACGCCGAAGGCTAGGAGGATGCCGATCTGCAGGTAGGTGAGGGCGGACTGCAGCTTGATCGAGGAGTCGGAGCCCGCAATCGCCAGGGCGACCATGACCACGATGAGCAGTGAAGCGCCGCCCAGGATGACCACCTTGTTGGACGCCAGGTCGTCCTGACCGAACATCAGGAGTGTGTAGGTAACGGCGGTCTCGGCGAGGCTGCCGATGACGAGGATGCCGGTCGCCGCGATCACCCAGCCCGCCATGAAGCCGGGGATCGGCCCCATGGCTCGCGTCACCCACGAGAACGTCGTCCCGCAGTCGGGGTCGCGGCGATTGAGGTAGAGGAAGGCCAGTGACGTCAGGGCCATCGGGATGAAGGACACGATGAGCACCACGGGTGTGGCGAACCCGACCAACAGCGCCATCGGCCCGAGGATCGAGGCGAGTGAATACGCCGGGCTCGTCGTATTGATGCCGACGGCGACGGCCTGCGACAGCGAGTAGCCCTCGCGCTCGCCGGTCACGGGTGCTTGCTGGGTAGTTGCCACCCCCGGATTGTGGACTAGGCGCGCCCCGCCCGGGGGGAGATCGCCGCAGATCTACACAACGTCGATGACCCGCGTGTCGTAGCCGGTTGCCCCCGAGGGCACGACATCACGGACCTCGCTGGTCTGGGTCTCACCGAGTCCGTTGGTCGCGCGGACGGTGATCCCGTGGCGGCCCGGTGTCGCCTCCCAGTCGAGCCACCACTGGCGCCAGGTGCGCGGTGTCGGCTGCTCCGCGAGATTGGCCTCCTGCCACGGGCCCTCGTCGATGCTGACCTCGACGCGCGAGATGCCGTCGCCGGCCATGGCCCACGCGACTCCGGCGCTGACGCTCGGGCCCGCCGCGACGTCACCCTTGGGCAGGTCTATGCGGCTGCCCGTGAGCACCGGCGCGTCGGTGGCCCAGCCGCGCACCGTCCAGTCCGCCGGCTCCGCCGCATAAGTGGTCGCCTGGATTCGCGTCACCCACTTGGTGGCGGAGATGAAGCCGTAGAGGCCAGGGATGATC
>JBJTIQ010000177.1:0-2742 GCA_046095085.1 Actinomycetota bacterium
TTGCCGATGGTCGCGCGGTTGGCGAGCGGCACTGCCGCAACGCCCTGACCGTAGAACTCGACGAATTTGCCGACCACGCCGTGCTTGCGCAGCATCTCGGTGATCACGAGCACGAGATCGGTCGCCGTGGTCCCCTCCGGCAGCGAGCCGGTGAGCTTGAAGCCCACTACCCGCGGAATCAGCATGGAGACGGGCTGTCCGATCATCGCCGCCTCGGCCTCGATGCCCCCCACTCCCCAGCCGAGCACACCGAGTCCGTTGACCATGGTCGTGTGGGAATCGGTGCCGACGACCGTGTCGGGGTAGGCCTGCCCGGCGCGAGCCATGATCACGCGAGCCAGGTATTCGATATTGACCTGGTGGACGATGCCCGTGCCAGGAGGCACGACCTTGAACTCCTCGAAGGCACCCTGACCCCATCGCAGGAACTGATAGCGCTCTCGATTGCGGTCGTATTCGAGGGCGACGTTGAGGTCGGCGGCATCCGGTCGGGCGAAGAAGTCGGCGATGACGCTGTGGTCGATCACGAGCTCGGCCGGGGCGAGGGGCTCGATGCGCGAGGGGTCGCCGCCCAAGTCGATCACCGCTTCGCGCATGGTGGCCAGATCCACCACGACGGGCACGCCGGTGAAATCTTGCATGACCACGCGCGCGGGCGTGAATTGGATTTCCTCGCTGGGCGCCGCGTCGGCGTCCCACTCCCCCAGGGCGCGGATCTGGTGCTCGGTGACGTTGGCGCCGTCCTCGGTGCGCAAGAGATTCTCCAGCAGGATTCGATGCGTGAAGGGCAGCGTCTGCGCGCCAGGAACCACGTCGATGCGGAAGATCTCGTATTCTCGACCCCCCACCCGAAGCGTGTCGCGTGCCCCCATCGAGTCCAGGCTCGTCATCGGTCAACCTCCGCTCCAGATATCTCGACGTCAAGATATCCCATGTCGCAAGCCCCCGGCGGGAGCGCCTCCCGTGCTACGTTCCCCAGGACCCAGCGAGAGGACGGCACGCGCCATGTGCGGAATCGCCGGCGTCCTCGGCACCCGCGCCCAGACGAGCGAGCTCATCGGGCCCATGCTCGAGGTCATCAGGCACCGGGGCCCGGACGACTCCGGCGACTACGTCGGCGACGACTTCGCCTTCGGCATGACCCGCCTGTCGATCATCGACCTGGCCGGTGGCCACCAGCCGATGTGGAATGACGACGGCTCGGTCGGCATCGTCTACAACGGCGAGCTGTACAACTATCGCGAGATCAACGATCGTCTCGCCCAGCAGGGCCAGGACTTTCGCACGAGTAGCGACACCGAGACCATCATCCGGCTCTACGAGCGAGTGGGTCGCGAATCTCTGACCGACATGATGCGCCAACTGCGCGGAATGTTCGGATTCGCCATTTTCGACCGCGACCGCAATCAGCTGATCCTCGGGCGCGACCAATTCGGGATCAAGCCGCTGTACTACCGCGTCGAGTCTGCGGATCCCGCGCGCGTCGTGAGCTTCGGCTCGGAGATCAAGAGCCTCCTGACCGACCCGCAGTGCCCACGCGAGGTCAACCTCGACGCGGTCGCCAACTATCTGCGCTTTCAGTACAACCCCCTGGACGAGACGTTCTTCCGCGGAATCTTCCGCTTTCCCCCCGGCAGCTTCGGCGTCCTTGACCTGGGCACTCGCCACATGGAGATCACGCCCTACTGGACGTATGTCTTCGATGGCGAGGGGGTTGATGACGAGGCCGCGCTTCTCGCTCAGGTTCGCGAGGTCCTCGAGGATTCGGTCGAACACCACCTCATCGCCGACGTCCCGGTGGGCGCCTTCCTCAGCGGCGGGATCGACAGCGCGATCACGGTGACCCTTGTGCAGGAACGTCGTCGCGCACTCGGGCTGGATCCCGTGAAGACCTTCACCGTGGGCTTCGATCAGGTCAGCGAGCACCGCGAGGCACGTGAGGTTGCTGACCGACTCGCGACCGATCACCACGAGGTGCACGTCTCCCTCGATCAATACCTCGATGTGCTCCCTCGCATCGCCTGGTACTTCGACGAGCCCGTCGCGGACCCCTCGGCCGTTGCCCTCTACTTCGTCGCGCAGGCCGCCCGCAAACACGTCACCGTGGTGCTCTCCGGAGAGGGCGCCGACGAGCTCTTCGGCGGCTATCGCATCTATCGCGAGCCCATCGACCTCGACCGCATTCGTTCGCTGCCCAAGCCGCTGAGGTCATTGGCCGCGCGGGCTTCGCGCCTCAAGCGAGACTTCCCGGGGCGCAACTACCTGCGTCGAGCCGCCACCGCTTTCAATGACCGCTACATCGGGAATGCGAGCATCTTCCGGCCCGACGAGATACGACGCCTGATGCGCGTGCCGCTCGACGATTCGACGCAGGTCGTCCCCGGACGCGAGCTTGCCGCCATTTACCCTGGATTCGATGACCTGCCGGAGTCGCGCCGCATGCAGCTCGTCGACATGCACTACTGGCTGCGCGGCGACATCCTCGCGAAAGCCGACCGCATGACCATGGCGCACTCCCTCGAGCTCCGGGTGCCCTACCTCGATGTAGACGTGGCTGCCGTCAGCGCCCGCATCCCCGACTCCCTGAAGTACCGCGACGGCACGACGAAGTGGCTCCTGCGCCGCGCCTTCCGCGGTCGCGTGCCCCAGGCCACCGAGGCGCGCGACAAACTCGGCTTCCCCACTCCGTTCCGGCACTGGCTCCGCGACGACCCCGTCGCTGTGATGGCACCCATACGCCGA
>JBJTIQ010000178.1:0-3208 GCA_046095085.1 Actinomycetota bacterium
CGGCAGACTGTGCCCATGCCCATCAGGTCAGCACAACCGTACGACGTACCCGAGATCCTCGCGATGATCCGCGAGCTGGCGGAATATGAACGGGAGCCGAACGCTGTCGTCGCGACGGAGGAACTCCTGCACGAGGCTCTCTTCGGTGACTCCCCTGCCGTCTTCGGCCTGATCGCCGAGGAAGACGGGGCCACGGTCGGGTTCGCCCTGTGGTTCCGCAACTTCTCCACCTGGCTCGGCCGCCACGGCGTCTATCTCGAAGACCTCTACGTGCGGCCGGAGTTTCGCGGGCAGGGCCACGGCAAGGCGCTGCTCGCCGAACTCGCGCGCATATGCGTCGACCGGGGATACGGGCGCTTCGAGTGGTGGGTACTCGACTGGAACCAGCCCGCCATCGACTTCTATCGCTCCATTGGAGCCGTGCCGATGGATGAGTGGACCGTGCAGCGCGTCACCGGCGACGCCCTGACGCGCCTTGCCGACAGCGCCGGCTAGGGATTGCGCAGGGCGATGAGGCTGTCGACGAACATCGCGCCCAGGCAGAGCCACACTCCCATGAGGAGGTAGCTCATCGCCGTCGGAGAGGACGCCAGCGAGACCACGTAGCTGATCACGAGGATCGCTGAGGCGACCAGCCCGATGATCGCGAAGATGCGCTGTGTGCGCAGGCTCATGCCGCTGCCGATGATGTTGCCGCGACCGGTCGCGATCATCCAGATGCCCGTGATTGCCATGATGGCCAGGAAGATCGCAACGACGATTCCGAAGCCCCACTCGCCGATGGGCTGGGTGAGGAAGGCCAGGACGATGACGACCACAGGGACAATGAACCAAACAGCACCAAGAACCTTGCGCTGACGGACGGTCTCTGCCATGACGCTCTCCCAGCTGTCGGTGGTTCCACGGTAGGGGCTGCGCGCTTGATTTCACCGCATGCGCCTCACCGGGTGTCGCGCGCCACCGCCTACTCCTCCAGCAGCGCCCGGGTCGTGGAGGGCAGGAAGAGGCAGACCAGGGCCGCGATGGCAAGGGCAACCACGAGGATGCCCACCGCGCGCTCCACCCCGCCAGGGGCGCCCACCAGCGGCACGCCAACGACGAGCCCCAGGAGCTGCCCGATCACTGCGGGCGCTCGCCCCCATCGCCTTGCACGCCAAAGGCCCCACGCGGCAAGAAGGAGGCCGGCTCCGAATGCGAGGAAGATGGCGATCTCCAGCGTCACCGACTGGACGTTGGATACCGGCGACGGCCCGGTGATGCCGAGCCGGGCCACCTGGACGATGACGTAGAGGCCGTAGGCCACGAGCGCGGCACCCTCGACGAGAGCGATGAGCGCGGCCACTCTCAGCCACGTCGACGTCGGCATCGCGGTCATGCGACCAGACTAGGGTGGTCGGGTGCGCGGCCTCCTCGTGGTCAACCCCCACGCCACAACGACCTCCCCGCGCGTTCGCGACGTGCTCGTCCGGGCCCTCGGCGATGCCATCGACCTCGAGATCGTCACGACGGAGCACCGGGGTCACGCATGGGCCCTGGGCGAGCGCGCCCGCCGCGAGCGACTCGACATCGTCTGCACCCTGGGCGGCGACGGCACCATCAACGAGGTCGTCAACGGCATGCTGTCGGCAGGTCCGGGAGACGACGTACCCCTCCTCGCCACCGTCCCCGGAGGCAGCGCGAATGTCTTCGCCCGCTCACTCGGCCTGCCGGCCGATCCGGTCGAAGCCACGGGCGTGCTGCTCGAGGCCATCAGCGAGCATCACGTGCGACGCATCGGCCTGGGCACCGCCGCCATCACGAGCCCGGTCGGACACACATCGACTCCGCGGTGGTTCGTCGCCAACGCGGGCCTGGGCGTCGATGCGGAGATCATCGCGGCTATGGAGAACGACCGAGCCGAAGGACACGAGGCATCGCCCGGTCGCTACTTCACCACGACGTTGCGCCAGTACTTCCTGCGCACCGAGCGCAAGGACCCGCCGCTGCGGATCGAGATCCCCGGCGAGGACCCCATCGACGACGCCTTCCTCGCCATCGTGCAAAACACGGCCCCCTGGACCTACTTCGGGTCGTATGCCGTCAACCCGTGCCCCCGGGCCTCCTTCGACACCGGGCTCGACCTCTTCGCGGTGCGGCGCATGGGGGTGGCCACCGCGCTGCGCGTGGCTCGCCGCATGCTCGCCGGGAGCGACGCAGGCTCGACCAGGAGGAGCCTGGCCGTCCGCCATGACCTGGCGGAGTTCGCCATCGAGGCCCGGCGACCCACCCACCTGCAGATCGACGGAGAGGGACTGGGCGAGGTTCAGCGGGTGGCCTTCCGCAGCGTGTCCGACGTCCTGGGCGTCTTCTGCTGAGGGGACAACGTCCGATTATCGGTGGTCACCTGACCGTTTTGTGACCAAGCCGACATGCCGGAAATCCGGCGACCTGGTCGATTCATCTTGTGGAGACCAAGGGGGTCTGCGACCCTAAGGGGGCTAAAGAGTTCCATCCCCCCGCTTTCCGCTCGATGGTGAGCCTTGGCGAGGGGCAGGTGAATCGCCTCACAAGCGTGGGAGGGAGCAAGTCATGGACTGGCGCCACACCGCCGCATGCCGCGACGAGGATCCCGAGCTCTTCTTCCCGATCGGCAATACCGGGCCAGCCCTTCTTCAAATCGAGGAAGCCAAGGCTGTCTGCCGCCGCTGCGATGTCATCGACGAGTGCCTGCAGTGGGCCCTCGACACCGGCCAGGACGCCGGCGTTTGGGGAGGGCTCAGCGAGGACGAGCGCCGCGCGCTCAAGCGCCGCAACGCCCGCCTGCGGGCCCGCAGCACTGCCTGACCCCCTAGCGACCCTCCCCCGGTGCCTCCGGCACCGAGATCTCCGCTGACGTGCCCCCAGACTCGCGACGCTCCAAGGTCAGCGAGCCACGCAGGTCTTCTTCGATGAGCATGCGCACGATCTGCAACCCGAGTCCCTCTGCCTGATCGTCTTCGATGCCCACGCCATCGTCGATGACATGGACGACGATGCGATCGTTCCAGCGCGCAGGTCGCACGCTGATATGTGCCGCGTGCGCATGTTCGACCGCGTTGTGCACGATCTCCGAGACTGCCATCGCGAGTGGCCCTGCAGCATCGGTGCGCACGGTGCCAGCCTGACCCGATCGCTCGATGTGCGGCGGCGTCGTGCCCGACGCGTAGGCCGGTGAGAGCTCGCGCGCCAG